>JBJTDZ010000121.1:0-27618 GCA_046092585.1 Pirellulales bacterium
CCCCTCCGCCGCCGGCCGGCCCACGCCCCGACCGACGCCGCCCAGCCTGCCAAAAGGCCCGCAGAACGCCGACTCCAAGCGATCTGGCGGGTCGACGGCGGCTCCCCTACGATCCCCGCCCCGGAACCGCCCCGGGTGACAGCACCACGTGCAGTCAGCAGCCCCTGCGAGGACGTCGATCATGGCCAGCCGTTCGAAGCACCACGGCCGTTCGAACCGGGATTCCGACTCCATGGAGGCGCTCAAGCCACTCGTGGTGCTCGTCCTCTTTGGAACGATCCTCTACGGTGCCTACTCGGTCGTGCAGAAGGGGCCCTCGTCCACCGACCCCGGCGCGGTGACGACGGCTGGCGATGCGCCCGCCTTCACACCCCCGGCGGTGGAACTCGCCCCTGCCCCTGCGGCCGCGCCCCCTGCGCCTCCACCGGCCGCCATCACGGTTTCCACGCCCGTCACTCCTCCGGCGGCGCTTCCCGCACCGCCGCCCCTGACACCGCCATCGGCTCCACGACCTGCTGACACGATCGCGACGACCCCGCCCCCGCTCGCGACTCCCGCACCGTCCTTCGATGCGACTTCGGCATGGCCGCAGGCTGCAGCACCACCGACCCCGACACCTCCACCGGCCGAGCCGACCGCGGCGGTCGCCGTAGCCGCCGGAGCGGGAGCAGCCATCGGCACGTCGCTCGCAGCGCCCGCTGCGACCGCCCCGACCCAGTCGCCGGTCTATCTCACCGCCGAATCGGCTCCACCCCCTACGCAGGATCCCGTCGCCGCACCGGCTGCGCCGCTCGTACCAAACGACGCCGAGACTCGTCCCGACCGCTACGCGACGCTCTCGAGCCCCCAGCCTCCGGCCGCGTCGCCACGCCAGCCGGAGACGCTGCCCATGCCGGCCCCCGCCGCCGGCTCACCGGCCGCCTTCGCCACGGCCTGGGCCGACGCACACGACAAGCTCGCCGCCGGCCGTTACGCAGAGGCTCTCGCGGCACTTTCCGTCTGGTACGACGACCCGTCGCTCGGCCTGGAGGAAAGCCAGCGGCTCGAGGATCTGCTCGGGCAGCTCGCCGGCACGGTGATCTACTCGCAGCAGGATCTGCTGCTGCCGCCGCACGTCGTCGCCCCGGGCGAGACGCTGCCGGCGATCGCGATGCAACTGGGCGTGTCGCCACAGCTGCTCGGCAAGATCAACGGTGTCGAAGATCCGCTCCGGCTGGTGCCGGGTGAGCACCTGAAGGTGATCCGCGGCCCGTTCGACGCCGTGGTGAGCGTGTCGCGACGACGCCTCAGCCTGCAGCTCGGCGGCTCGTACGCGGGCAGTTTTCCCGTCGTCGTCGGGCGGCAGTTGCTGCCCCGCGTGGGCAGTTCGATCGCCGTGGTGGAAACCGCCCGTGGTCCGGGCGGCGACGTGCTGGCCGTGGGTGGCACGAACCCCGCACCGTCTGCCGCGAAGCCGGCCATCGTTCTCGACGGCGGCCTCGTGATCGAGGCGGCCGACGACCCCGGTGTGGTCAGCGACAACTCTCCCGCCACGAGCCTCGTGGTATCGGTTCGCGATCTTGCGGAACTCCTCGACCTGCTCGGCCCGGGCTCGAAGGTGCTGATCCGGCAGTGAGCCTCGCCGCTCACCCCCACAGCCGCGCGGGATAGTCGCCCGCGTCGACGAGCGCCCTGATGCTCCGCTGCACCACCGCCTTGTCTTCGGCGTAGGTCGCCCCGAACCAGCTCGACGTGGTTCGCAGCACCTCGCACGTCGCCTGGCGATCCTTGACAAGTTCGCCGACGGTCATGGGGATGTAGCACTCGCTCTTCGGCTCGCCCCCGTGGGCCTGGAGGAACGCCCGGAACGACGCCTCCAGCTGCGCGAACACCCGCGGCGTGAAGCCCCACATGTTCATCGACACGGGCTCCTTGCCGGTGAGCGTGACCGTGGTGCCGGAGCCGGTGTCTTCGGCGCCGTCGGCCGTCCGCCGCACCTGCAGCAGCTCGCGGATGTCGGTCAGAAAGCCGCGGTCGTCGGTGCGGCATACGCCGCGGGCCACCGTGCCATGTTCGGAGAGCGTGTTTTCCAGCGTGAAGCCCACCATGCAGTAGTCGGTGGAATCGACGGCCAGCGACGCCAGCCGGCTCCCGAGCACGGCGAAGGAATCCCGGCCGTAGAAGTCGTCGGCATTGATCATCGCGAAGGGCTCGTGCACGGCCGGGCGGGCGCAGAGCACGGCGTGCGTCGTGCCCCAGGGCTTGGTGCGGCCCTCCGGCACCGCGAACCCCGCCGGCAGCATGTCGAGCGTCTGGAAGACACAGTCGGTGGCGATCCGGCCGGTGAACCGGCTCATCACCCGCTCGCGGAAGTCGTGCTCGAAGTCGGGACGGATCACGAACACCACCTTGCCGAAACCGGCCCGGGCGGCATCGAACACGGAGTAGTCGAGGATCGTTTCGCCCGACGGCCCCATCGGGTCGATCTGCTTGAGTCCGCCGTAGCGACTGCCCATGCCGGCGGCGAGGATCAGGAGTGTGGGTTTCATGCCGCGAAAGATAGCAGATGCCGGTTCGGTCAATCACCGGCTCGGGGGCGGCAAAAACCGCGGGCCCGCGGCGCTCGTGCGCCGCGGGCCCGTTCGTGTCGTGCGTGGGCCCCTGGTGGACCGCTCACGCCCTGGATCGCGCCGGCCGACGTCGGGGCACGGTCGCGGATGATTCAGTCAGCAGGTCACCGCACCGCTTCCTGCAGCATCTTCGAGTTGGGGATCGAGTGCCGCGACACGAGCCCGTTGTCATGGGTCTCGATGATCGTGGCCACCGGGCCCACCTCGCGAACCGTGCCCTCGAAGCCGGCCACGCTCACCGTGTCTCCCGCCTGAAGACGCTGGCGAACGTAGTAGCCCGAGAGGATGCCCGCCATCACGTCGCGGCCACCGAGGCCGAAGGCCAGGGCGAAGCCCGCTGCCAGACCCGCCGACCCGATGAGGATCAGCTTCTCCAGCAGGGCGAACTGGATGCCGAGCTGGTTGAAGGCCGCGATGAAGGTCAGGATCGAGAGCACCCAGTAGCAGCCACCGGCCAGATACTCGGCGTAGGTCAGCCCCACGCGGTCGGCACTCGTCGCCACCACGCCGCGAACGAACGTCGCCGCAAGCAGGCCCACGACCACCACCACCGTCGCCACGAGCACCTTCGGGATGTAGTTCACGACCTCCTTCATCGCGAGCGACACGCTCTCGAGACCGAGAATGCTGAACGCCGCCATCACGAACACGCTCATCAGCAGCCAAAACGTCAGCCCGCCCACGATCGCGGGCACCGGCCGGCGGATGCCGACGTCGTGCATGCTCTGGGCGAGGCCGCTCTTCTGAGCCGCCGTCTGCAGGCCGATCTTCTCGCTGATCACGGCGATTAGGCCGCCGACCCAGCGGGCGAGCACGTAGCCGGCCACGAGCACCGCCACCATCGCCACCAGCTTCGGGGCGATCATGATCACCTGCGTCCAGGCCTGGGTGAAGCTGTCCACCAGGGCCTGCCGCGACACGTTCACCGTCTCCCGGGCGGTCTCTGCCGCCGTCTGTCCCAGCACAACCATGTCGTTCATCGCTCGTTCTCCTCGTGGCTCGTCGGCCACGTCCCCGTCACGGTGTAGCGCACCGCCGCGAGCAGAGCCCCGGCCATGTGCAGCACCGCCCACCCCGTTGCACCGAGGGCGAACTCGACCACGTGCAGGGCGAGGAGCCGCGGATTGAGTTTCCGCCGCACCCCCGCCGTGAACGACCGGGCCGCCGGAACGGGCGGCACCGCCAGGTCTGCCAGCCGGTCGAGCACGTCCATCGTCACGCCCTCCGCAGGCCCCGGCCGCGGCTCCGTGCCGCTGCCATTCCCGCGTCGAACAATGAGTTGCCGCCCGCCGGCCGCATGTCACAAGGATTTTTTGCGGGTTTTGTACGGGCCCGCGTGGTCCCCATCGCTCACGCGATTGGGCTTCCCAAGGCCACGGTCGACGATGTGCCCAGGAAGCGTAACCGCGTAAGCGGTACGGCTGTACCACGTCCCGCGTGGTCCCGCACGCTACGCGATCGGGCTTCCCAAGGCCACGGTCGACGATGTGCCCAGGAAGCGTAACCGCGTAAGCGGTACGGCTGTACCACGTCCCGCGTGATCCCGCACGCTACGCGATTGGGCTTCCCAAGGCCACGGTCGACGATGTGCCCAGGAAGCGTAACCGCGTGAGCGGTACGATTGCGTCGCGGTTGGCGTGGTCCCGCACGCTACGCGATTGGGCTTCCAGGGCGCTCACTCCCCCCCGAACAGTTTCCCGGCGCGGGCCGAGAGCTTCTCGCGGATCCGGCTGATCCGCATCCGCAGCGCGCCCGACGTCGTGCCGAACATCTCGGCCAGTTCGTCGTAGTCGTGATTCTCCGCGAACCGCATCAGCACGAGGGCCCGATCCTCCTCGTCGAGGCCCTCGAGAACCTTCTGCACGTCGTGCGCCGCATCCACCGCCGCTGCCGGCGACGCCTGCGGGTCGGCATGGGTCTCGGCGATCCCGACCTCGCCACCCGCGTCGGCCGTCTCGCGACGCCGCCGACGGGTCCGTGATCGGCGGAGCGTGAGGCAGGTGCGGATGGCCACGCCGTGCAGCCAGGTGGAATACCGGCTCCGGCCGGCGAACTTTCCCCGCTCGAAGAACAGCCGGACGAACACATCCTGTGCCGCGTCCTCGGCGTCGTGCTCCGTGCCCATCAGCCGCCAGCACACCCGCCACACCCGTTCGCGGTAGCGCTCCATGAGCGCCGTGAAGGCCACGCCGTCGGAGCCCTCCCGCGCCGCCTGGGCTACGAGGGCTTCGTCACTCATCTCGGCGATGCCGCCGGCACCCGATGCATCCACGCGGCCGAGCCCTCCAGCGGAAGAGGATACCTAGCCGCGCAGGGCCGCAGCGGCCCGGGCGATGGCCTCGTCGACCGCCGGTTCATCGGCGGCTTCCGCCACGATCCGCACGATCGGCTCGGTGTTGCTGGCCCGCACGAGCAGCCAGCCTCCCGGCCAGTCGAGCCGCAGGCCGTCGAGCCGGCTGGCCTCGGCCTCCGCAAACGCCTGCTCGATCCGCTGCAAGCCGCTGGCGAGCCCCGGCCCGCGGAGGCCGGGCGCGAGGTCGATCTTTGTCTTCTTCATCACGAGCTGCGGCAGCGCGGAGGCCAACTGCTCGATCGTGGCGGCCTCGAGGGCAAGCCGCTCGAGCACGAGGGCCATCGCCACGAAGCTGTCGCGCACGAGTACCACCCGCGGGTCGATCACGCCGCCGTTGCCCTCGCCGCCGAGCACGGCGCCCGTGGCGAGCATCGCATCGACCACGTTGGCCTCGCCCACCTTCGCCGCGTGGCAGGCCACGCCCAGCCGCCGGGCGATCGCCGCCGTCATGCCGCTCGTGGAGCAGTTCACGACCACGGGGCCGGGGTTCTTCGCGAGCACGGCCTCGGCCGCGAGGGCCAGCGTGCACTCCTCGCCGATGTATCGCCCCTCGGCCGTGGCGATCGCCAGGCGATCGGCGTCGGGATCCTGGAAGAAGCCCACGTCTGCCCGGCACGCACGGATGCGGGGCAGGAGCCCGGCGAGGTTCTCGGCGGTGGGTTCGGGCTCGTGCTCGAAGAGGCCGTCGGGGGTGTCGCCCTCGATCACGACGTCGCAGCCGAGGTGTTCGAGCAGCGGGCGGGCAACGCGGCTGCCGGCACCGTGGCCGCTGTCGAGCCACACCCGCGGCAGGCGCCGGCGGATCGCGTTCACATCCACGCACGCCGCCACGAGGGCCACGTGGGCGGCCGTGCCGTCATGCTCCACCACGCGGCCCCGGGCCGCGCCGGCCGGCGGCGCGGGCACGCCTGCGGCGAGCGATTCATAGGCGGCGAGCACGCCGCGGCCGGCGTCGGCGGTGAGCACGCGGCCCGCCGCAGAGAAGAGCTTGAGGCCGTTGTAGCGGGCCGGGTTGTGGCTCGCGGAGATCTGCACGCCTCCTGCAGCGTGACGGTCGCGCACCACCACTCCGATCGTGGGCGTGGCGGCCGGTCCGCAGTCGATCACGTCGCGACCGAGGGCCGTGAGGTGCGTCGCGATGGCGGCGGCGAGCGCCGGGCCGCTCGCTCGGCCGTCGCGGCCGATCACCACCGGCCCCGGCGGGATCGCGGCCGCGAAGGCGTGCACGTAGCGGATCGCCACCTCCGGCGTGAGCGTGTCGCCCACCACGCCGCGCAGACCCGACACGCTCACGATCAAGGGCTCGCCGGCGGAGGTTGGGGCAGTCATGGCGGCCACAGTATAAAAGCCCCCGCTGCGAATCGTCCCCTCGGATCCGCCCACCTGGCCCAGAGAATCACCATGCCCCAGCCCGCCCCCTCCGACATCGCCCGCCTGCTCGATGCGATCGCGGCCGCCCGCGCGGCCGGAAGCATCACGGAGCATTCGGCCAACACGATGGGCGACTGGCTCACGCAGCCGAGGTTCGCGGAGTTTGCGGGGGAACTCGCGGCCCGCATCGATCGCGGCCTCTGGAAGGAACTCGACGACGCCTACTGGACGGTGATCCCCTTCGGCACCGGCGGCCGCCGGGGCACGATGTATCCGGTGGGCTCCAACGCCATCAACGACCGTACGATCGGCGAGAGCGCGCAGGGCCTCGCCGACTACGTGCGGAGCACCCTGGGCCCCGGCGACGCTCCCACCTGCTCGATCGCCTATGACACCCGGCACCGCTCGGAGCATTTCGCGAAGCTCTGCACCGAGGTGCTGCTCGCGGCGGGCTTCAAGGTGTTTTTCCTGCGGGGGGTGCGGAGCACACCGGAACTCTCCTTCGCGGTGAGGCACACCGGCAGCACCTGCGGAATCATGGTGACGGCCAGCCACAATCCGCCCACCGACAACGCCGTGAAGGTCTACTGGGCCGGCGGCGTGCAGGTGCTCCCGCCGCACGACAAGGGGATCATCGATCAGGTGATGCGGGTCGACGCGGTAAGCCGCCAGCCGTTCGACGAGGGCGTGACGGCCGGCCGCGTGGTGTTCGTGGAGCAGGAGGTGGATGCGGCGTTCGTGAAGGCGGTGCTCCTGCAATCGGCTCCGGGCCCCCGCGATCTCTCGGTCCTCTACACGCCGCTGCACGGCGTGGGGGCCACGGCCGTGGTGCCAGTGCTCGCGGCGGCCGGCTTCGCTCAACTGCGGGTGTATGGGCCCCACGAGAAGCCCGACGGCGATTTCCCGAACGTGCCGGGCCACGTGGCCAACCCCGAGAACGCGGCGGTGCTCACGGGGCCGATCGAGGAGGCCCGCGGCCGCGGCGACGACCTCGTGCTCGCCAGCGACCCCGACTGCGACCGGCTCGGGGCGGCCGCCCCGCTCACGCGGGTCGTGGGCTCGGCCTGGGCCACGTTCACCGGCAACCAGCTCTGCGGCCTGCTCTGCGAGCAGGCGATCGCCGGCCGCAAGGACCGGGGCGAGTCGCGACCGGGCGATTACGTGGTGACCACGATCGTGACGAGCGGCCTGGTGCGGCGGATCGCGGAGCATCACGGGCTCGTCGCCGACGACACCCAACTCGTGGGCTTCAAGTGGATCTGTTCGGCGATCGACCGGCACGGCCCGGAGCGGTTCGTGTTTGGCTGCGAGGAGTCGCACGGCTACCTCGCAGGAACGCACGTCCGCGACAAAGACGCCGCAGTGGCGGCGCTCCTGATGTCGGAGCAGGCCGCGGCGCTCAAGGCCGCGGGTCGCACGCCCCATGAGAAACTCGACGACCTCTTCCTCGCCCACGGCGGCCATGCGGAGCGGCAGATCAACGTGATGCTCCCCGGCGCCAGCGGCATGGGCCGGATGAAGGAGATCATGGCAGCGCTGCGGGCCACGCCGCCGCGGTCGTTCGGTGGGCTCGACGTGGTCCGCACCCGTGACCAGGCGAGCCTGCAAACATGGACACCCGGGGGCAGCCCGGCCGCCTATCCGGGCGTGAAAAGCGACGTGGTGCTCTTCGACCTTGCCGGGCCGGGCGCGGGCACGCTGCTTCCCGACGGCCGTTTCCCGCCGCTCTCGAATGCCGTGGCGGCCCGTCCCTCGGGCACGGAGCCCAAGATCAAGTTTTACCTCTTCACCCACGAGCCGCAGGCGAGCCCGGCGAATCTCTCGGCAGCGAAGGCGCGGCTCGCGGCCCGGCTCGACGCCATCGAGGCCGACCTCCGTGCGCTCGTGGGCGTGTGACAGCGGCACCGCGTGCACGTGGCAGTCGTGCCGCTTGCGCGGTGACGCTTGCATAACCGCCGATCGGTTGAGCAACGCGGCCCCCTCACCGGCTCACTGGCGGCGGGGCGAAGGCGGCCGGGCCGCTGTTCTCCGCGTGGTAGAATGATGCACGAGTCGTAGTTTTCTGGGTTGCATGTATGGCCGTCGCCCTTTCCGACGTTCGCCTGACACCTGCCGAGCGCGACGGCATTCGCCGCGCGGTCTCGCAAGCCTGCGCCGAAATGGGAATCGCCTGGCGGCGGATCGTGCTCTTTGGCTCGCGGGCCGATCCGCTTCGGCGTGGTGGCGACATCGACCTCCTGATCGAAATTGCTCCGACGGGCTCCGGAGGCGTGCAGCGACTGACGCAGCGACTCAGGCTTGCGCTCGAGGACGAGCTTGGCGAGCAGCGGATCGACCTGGTTCTTGATGATGGGCATGCCGGCGGGGCATTTTCGGCTGTGGCACGGGCGACTGGAGTCGAGCTGTGGTCGAACAACTGAAACATCTGCTCGAGAGCCAACTCTCGCTCATGCATGCCGCCGCCCGGGTGCTCGAGGAGTCACGGGATCGGGTCGACGCCTTTCGCGACCGCCTTGGAGGCGAACTTTCGGTAGCGGAGCGGGAGTCGTGCGAGGCACTCACGTCTCGCTTTGCCCGCCTCAACGACTTCCTGCTCCAGCGGATCTTTCGCACGATCGATCAGATCGAGTTGATTGACGAGGGCACCGCGATCGACCGTCTGCAACGGGCGGAACGCCGTGGGCTGATACCGTCTGCCCACCGATGGCGGGAGCTACGCCTGCTGCGCCATGCGATCACTCACGACTACCTGATCGAGAGTGCAGACACCGTGTTGGCTGATGCGCTTTCGGCCGCCCCCGAACTGGTCGCGGCTGTCGAGTGCATCGCACGGTACGTGGCCGACAAAGGCTATGTCGACTGACATGGCCCCGCACCGCGAGTGACGCCGTGCTAGGCTTGGGCGAGCGGCCATGAACCACCACGACCCCGACGCCGCCGAGACGCTCCCGGCCGACACCGATGCCGCCGCCGCGGCCCGCGACCGCTCGGCCGCCGCCGAGAAGGTGCGGTCGTTCCCCGCCACGCCGGGCGTGTACCTGATGAAGGACGCCGCCGGCCGCGTGATCTACGTGGGTAAGGCGAAGAACCTGCGGGCCCGGGCCGGCTCCTACTTCCTCAAGGCGGCCGCCGAGGATCGCCGCACGGCCGACCTCGTCCGCGAGATCCGCGACATCGACTACCTCGAGGCCGAGAGCGAGGTCGATGCCCTGCTGCTCGAAAGCCGGCTCGTGAAGGACGTGCAGCCGCGGTTCAACTCCGACCTCAAGGACGACAAGACCTTCCCCTACCTGCAGATCACCACCCACGAGGATTTCCCGCGGGTGGAGTTCACGCGCACGCCGCGGCAGAAGGGGGTGAAGCTCTACGGGCCCTTCACGAGCGCCGGCTCCCTGCGCGGGGCGATCGTGGTGCTCCAGCGGATCTTCAAGTTTCGCACCTGCACGCTCGACATCGACGCCGACGACGAGCAGTGGCGGTGGTTTCGCCCCTGCCTGCTCGCCTCGATCGACCAGTGCACTGCGCCCTGCAACCTGCGGATCTCGAAAGACGACTATCGCAGGGACATCACCCGCCTGAAAACCTTCCTCGACGGCGGCAAGAAGCAGCTCCTCGCCGAGATGCACGCCGAGATGCTGGAGTCGTCGAAGCGGCTGGAGTTCGAGCGGGCGGCCCGGCTCCGCGACGAGATCCGGCTCCTCGAAACGCTCGACCAGCGGGGCGACCTCGAGGAGCACGTGCAGCCCGAGGTTTTTCTCGTGGACCCGAAGAAGGGCCTCGCCGGCCTCCAGAAGGTGCTCGGCCTCGCGCGGCCGCCCCGGGTGATCGAGGGCGTCGACATCGCCCACCTCGCCGGCAACGAGACCGTCGCCAGCCTCGTGCAGTTCATCGACGGCCTCCCCTTCAAGCCGGGCTACAAGCGCTACCGGATCAAGACGGTGGAGGGCATCGACGACTTCAAGAGCATCCACGAGGTGGTGTCGCGGCGGTTCGCGCGGCTCGTCCGCGAGGGGGCCTCGCTGCCCGACATCTTCCTGGTGGACGGCGGCAAGGGGCAGCTCTCCGCCGCCATGGACGCGCTCGAGAGCCTCGGCGTGGAGCCGCCGTGCGTGATCTCGCTGGCCAAGCGGGAGGAGGAGGTGTTTCTGCCGGGGCGGAGCGACCCGCTGCGGCTCTCCCGCGACTCCTTCTCCCTGCGGCTCCTTGAATACGTGCGTGACGAGGCCCATCGGTTCGCGCAGCACTATCACCACCTGCTCCGCGGCAAGCGCACCTTCGACGAGTGACGCGGATCACGCGTGGGCATCCGGCCGCGATTGCAGGCAACCTCGACTCTCACGCAGTCGTACCGCTTACGCGGTTACGCTTCCCGCATCTGGAAGCCCAATCGCGTAAGCGATGGGGACCGGTGGAGCCCTACCGGTTCGTCATGTCGCACGACACGCCACCGGCGGCGGGCACGTAGCAGGCTCTCGCGTAGTCCATCACCATGCGGTGGGCGCTGAAACGCCACGCCAGCGAGGCGATGGAGTTCTTCATCATCCTGATCCAGGTGCGCGGCAGGCCGTCGGAATCACGCTCGTAGAAGAGCGGCACCACTTCCTTCTCCAGCACCTCGAAGAGCGCCTCGCCGTCGCGGCGGTCGGTGATCTCGTCGTTGAAGTGGGTTTCACCGCGGCCGATCGCGAAACCGTTGCGGCCGTCGAAGGCCTCGGCCCACCAGCCGTCGAGGATCGAGCAGTTGAGGCCGCCGTTGAGCACCACCTTCTGGCCGCTCGTGCCCGAGGCCTCCAGCGGACGCCGGGGGTTGTTGAGCCACACGTCGACACCCTGCACGAGATGCCGGCAGACGTTGATGTCGTAGTCTTCCACGAACACCACGCGGCCGGCGAACCGGGGATCGTTTCGCAGGTTGGCGATCTTGCGGATCAGGGCCTTGCCTGGCTCGTCGGCCGGATGGGCCTTGCCCGCGAAGATCACCTGGATCGGCCGATCCGGGTTCGCGATCAGCGAATGCAGGCGGTCGAGATCCTGGAGCACGAGGTCGGCCCGCTTGTAGGTGGCGAACCGGCGTGCGAACCCGACCGTGAGGATGTTGGGGTCGAGCACCGTGCGGGCCATCTCCACCGCCTCGTCGCACTCACCGCGACGGCGACACTGCCGCGAGAGGCGACGGCGGACGAACTGCAGCAGCAGGTTCTTGAGGGCGTAGTGGGTTTCCCAGAGCTCGCCCGGGTCGCAGTCGTGGATCTTCTGCCAGACGTCGGGCTCGCCCATCCGGCGGAACCAGTTGGCCGGGAAAATGCGGTCGTAAAGCTGAAGCATCTGCCACGAGAGCCACGAGGGCACGTGCACGCCGTTGGTGATGTGCCCGATCGGCACCTCCTCCTCGACGCGGAAGGGCCACAGCGGCGCCCACATCCGCCGGCTCACGTGGCCGTGCAGGGCGCTCACGGCGTTGGCCCGCCGCGACATCTTCAGGCCGAGCACCGTCATGCAGAACGACTCGCCGTGGTTGTGGGGCTCCACGCGGCCCAGCCCCATGAGCTGGTCGTGCGAGATGCCCAGCGCGTCGCGAGTGGGGCCGAGGTGCTCCTCGATCAGGCCGCTGTCGAAGCGATCGTGGCCGGCCGGCACCGGGGTGTGCGTGGTGAACACCGTCTGCCGCGTGACCCTGCGCACGGCGTCGTCGAAGGGATAGCCGTCGCGCTCCATGCGGCCGCGAACCGCCTCCAGCGTGGCGAACACCGAGTGGCCTTCGTTGAGGTGGTAGACACCCGGCACGATCCCCATCGCCCGGATCGCCTTCACCCCGCCAACGCCGAGGATCACCTCCTGGCGGATACGGGTGCGGGTGTCGCCACCGTAGAGCCGGCTGGTGAGTTCGCGGTCTTCGGGCGAGTTGCCCTCCACGTCGGAATCGAGCAGGTAGAGGCTCACGCGGCCCACGGCCATCTTCCAGACCTTGGCGAAGAGCGGCCCGCTGCGGGTGTCGATCTGCACCATCACCGGCGTGCCGTCGGTGGCGAGCGCGGGCTCGATCGGCAGGGCCTCCACCCGCGACTGCAGGTATTCCTCGTGCTGGTAGCCGTCGATGTCCAGCTGCTGACGGAAGTAGCCCTGGTCGTAGAACAGCCCCACGGCGATCAGCGGGATCCCGAGACCGCTGGCACTCTTGATGTGGTCGCCGGCGAGCACGCCGAGACCGCCGGAGTAGATCGGCACCGACTCGTGGATGCCGAACTCCGCCGAGAAGTAGACGACCGGCTTCGAACCGAGCACGCCGGCATTCACGTCGCTCCACGTCGACTCGGCGGCGAGATACTCCTTGAGCCGGCGGTAGGCCTGGTTGATGCGGCTGTAGAGCACGAGCTCGGCGGCGCGGGCCTCGAGCCGCTCCGGCGTGAACTCGGCGAGCAGGGCGATCGGATTGTGGTCGAGCTGCCGCCAGCGGATCGGGTCGAGCTCGCGGAACAGGTTGGTGACCTCCGGGTGCCAACTCCACCACAAGTTGCGGGCCAGCGACATGCACTTGTCGTGGAGATTCTGCGGCGACAGTTCGTCGAGCCGCAGGGGTGCGGGGAGGGCCGTGCCGTTCGTGGCGGCCGCGGACATGGCGCGGGACGAGAGTCCTTCAGCCTGGCTCATGGGTGCTGCTCCGGGAGGGAGGGGAGAGGGTGGGACACCGTGCCAGAAGTGGGCGAGAGTATAACCCGCAGCGGGCGGCACGCGACCGGCCGCCGCGCCCGTGATCGACAACGAGCGACGACACGCCATGATGCCTCCATGCCACCCCCACGCCGCGGGCGTTCCCGACGCGGCGCTCCACGCCCTCTCGGAACAAGCCGCCCGCACGGCCCGGGAGGGCCCGTGGGCGAGCGGTTCGTTCGCAGCGCTGGCGAGACACGGCTTCCTCGCGGCATTCGTGCCGGCGGCGCACGGCGGCACGGCGGCCGCCGAGCCCGAGATCGTGGCCGCCCTCGTGGCGATCGCCGAACGCTGCCTCACCACGGCGCTGGCCCTCACGCAGTGGGCGGCGGCGGTGCGGATCATCGCCGGCGGCCCACCCAGAGTGGCTGCCTCGCTGCTGCCGGCGCTGGCCCGGGGCGACACGTTCACCACGGTGGGAATCTCGCAGCTCACCACCAGCCACCTCCATCTCGCACGGCCCGCACTGCTGGCGTCGCGACTCGACGACGAGTGGTGGCTCGACGGCCTCTGTCCCTGGGTGACCGGCGCCGACGCCTGCGACACGATCGTGACCGGCGCGGCGATCGCCGGGGGTGGTCAGGCCTTCTTCGTGGTCGCGACCGACGCTCCGGGCGTGACGATCGAACCGCCGCTCGACATGCTCGCCCTCTCGGGCAGTCGCACCTCGATCGTGCGGCTCGGTGGCGTGCGACCCGCCCACGTGATCGAGCAGCCTGCATCGGCCGCCCGCACCGGCGGGCTGTCGACGTCGGCGCTGGCCATCGGGGCGAGTCGCGCCGGGATCGCCGCGATCGCCGGCGAGGCCGCGCGGCGGCCGGGATTGGCAGCGGCCGCAGCGGGGTTTGAGGCCGAAACCGACGACCTGTTCCAGCGACTGCTGACCGCGGCCCGCGACGGCATCGAACCGGCCGACCGCGACCGTCTCCGCGCCGATGCCAACGGCCTCGTCGTGCGGGTCGCCCAGGCGGCACTCACCGCCGCGAAGGGGGCGGGGTTCGTGGTCGGGCACCCGGTGGAGCGGCTGGTACGGGAGTCACTCTTCTTTCTCGTGTGGAGCTGCCCCCAGGCGGTCGCTGACGCCGTCCTCTGCGACCTCGTCGGCCCGTAAATCGCTCACACGATCGGGCTTCCAGATGCAGGAAGCGTAACTGCGTAAGCGGTACGACTGCGTCACGCCAAGCGCGGCGCCCATCGCTCACGCGATCGGGCTTCCCGATGCAGGAAGCGTAACCGCGTAAGCGGTACGACTGCGTCACGCCAAGCGTGGCCCCCATCGCTCACGCGATCGGGCTTCCCGATGCAGGAAGCGTAACCGCGCAAGCGGTACGACTGCGTCACGCCAAGCGTGGCCCCCATCGCTCACGCGATCGGGCTTCCCGATGCAGGAAGCGTAACCGCGTAAGCGGTACGACTGCGTCACGCCAAGCGCGGCCCCCATCGCTCACACGATCGGGCTTCCCGATGCAGGAAGCGTAACTGCGTAAGCGGTACGACTGCGTCACGCCAAGCGTGGCCCCCATCGCTCACGCGATCGGGCTTCCAGTCCGGCCAAATTTGGCCTTGCGTCGCCCTGGGGCCGGCGACGATCCTCCCCCTCCCGTCCCGGGCCAAGGATCCGGCCATGCAGCCACCACGCTCGCTCGTCATCGTCAAACTGTCGGCCATCGGCGACGTGTTGCATGGCGTGCCCGTCGCCGTCGCCGCCAAGCGGGCCTTTCCCGACTGCCGCATCGGCTGGGTCGTCGAGGGTCGCGCCGCCGACGTGCTCGCCGGCCATCCCGCCATAGACCACCTCTTCCGCCTCCCCCGTGGCTGGCTGAAGTCGCCGGGCCAGGTGGTGCGGCTCCGCCAGCATCTTCGTTCATTTCGTGCCGACGTCGCCATCGACATGCAGGGCCTGCTGAAGAGCGGGGTGGCCACGTTCCTGTCGGGCGCCCGCATGCGGATCGGACCGGCACGGCCGGCTTCCCGAGAACGGGCCTGGCTCGCCTACACGCATCCGATCACCACCTCGCTCACGCACGTCATCGAGCGCAACTGCGACCTGCTCGCGCCGTTGAGCGTGATCGCGTCGATGCCGACGTTCGACATGCCGCATTGGCCCGTGAGCCGGCTGCGGATGCAGCAGTGGCTGCAGGCCCAGCGGCTGCCCACCGCGCCCGCCCTGATCAATCCGGGCGCCGGCTGGGCGTCGAAGATCTGGCCGGCGGAGCGGTTTGCGGCGGTGGCCAGGGGCCTCCTGCGTCGCGACGGGCTGCACACGATCGTGGCGTGGGGGGGAGACGTGGAGCGGATCGCCGCCGAGCGGATCGTGGCCGACTCGCTCGGCGCCGCGATCCTCGGCCCGCCGACCTCGCTCCAGGATCTCGGCGAACTCGCCCGGCTCGCACGGGTCTTCATCTCGAGCGACACCGGCCCCCTGCATCTCGCCGCCGCCGTCGGCACGCCCTGCGTGGGGCTCTTCGGGCCCGTGCCGGCGGCCCGCAACGGCCCCTACGGTTCCCATCACGTCTGCGTGGAGCCGCCGGCGCACCTGCGGCCGGCGTGGGCCGACCGCAAGACGGACACCGTCTCGATGGGTGGCATCGGGGTCGATGCGGTGCTCGACGCCACGGCCACCCTCCTGGCACGATCCCAGGCGGCGTAAGCGAGGTCCCCATCGCTCACGCGATTGGGCTTCCTGGAAGCGTCACCGCGTGAGCGGTACGGCTGTGGCACGTTAGGCGTGGTCCCCATCGCTCACGCGATTGGGCTTCCTGGAAGCGTCACCGCGTGAGCGGTACGGCTGTGTTGCGGGTAGCCGCGGGTTGTTCAACCTGCGGTGCTGCGTGTGCGGGTTGGACAACCTGCACCTACTTCGGTCGTGCGGCGAACAGCGGGTCCGTGAAGCCGTCGCATCAGCCGCCCGCGAGCAGGTCGCGAAGGCCCGCCTCGTCGATCACCGGCACGCCGAGTTTTTTGGCCGTCGCGAGCTTGCTGCCCGCCTCCTCGCCGGCCACGAGATAGTCGGTCTTCTTCGACACGCTCGACGACGCCCGGCCGCCGGCCTTGCGGATCGCCACCTCGGCCTCCTGCCGCGTGAACCCCGCGAGCGTGCCGGTCACCACGAGCGTCTTGCCCACGAGCGGGCCGCCGGCCACGCGGTCGGCCTCCGGCACGTCGAGCCTCACACCCGCGGCCGCGAGCCCGGCGATCGTGTCGCGGCCATGCTCGCTCGCCAGCCACGCGTGCACGCTCGCCGCGATGATCTCGCCGATCTCGGGCACGTTGGCCAACTCCTCGACCGAGGCGGACTGCAACTTCTCGATCGTCGGAAATCGCTCGCAAAGCAGCGTCGCCACCCGCGGCCCCACGTGGCGGATGCCCAGCGCGTTGAGCACCCGCACGAGGCCGCGAGATTTGCTGCTCGCGATCTGGTTGACGAGCGCCGCCGCCGACTTCTTGCCCATCCGTTCCAGCGGCTCGAGCTGCTTCGGCGTGAGCGCGTAGAGATCGGCATAGGTCTTCACCAGCCCCGTGGAGACGAACTGCTCCACGAGCTTGTCGCCGAGGCCCTCGATGTCCATCGCGCCGCGCGAGGCGAAAAACCGCAACCGCTCCCGGCAGCGGGCCGGGCAGTCCAGGTTCGGGCAGCGGATGTAGACGCCCTCGTCGTCCTTCACGAGTCGCGTGCCGCACTCGGGGCACTCGGTCGGAAACCTCCACGCTTCGCGGCGGTCCTTGCGGAGGTGCTTCTCCACGCGCACGACGTGCGGGATCACCTTGCCGGCCTTTTCCACCACGAGCACGTCGCCGATGCGGATGTCCTTGCGGGCGATCTCGTCGGCGTTGTGGAGGCTCGCGCGGCGGACGATCGTGCCGGCAAGTTCCACCGGCTCGAGGTCGGCCACGGGCGTGATCGTGCCCCCGCGGCCCACCTGCACGCGGATCTCGACGAGCGTGGTGGTGGCCTCGAACTTCTCGAACTTCCAGGCGATCGCCCACCGCGGGCTCTTCGCCGTGGCCCCGAGGAGCTTCTGCTGGGCGAAGCGGTTGACCTTGACGACGAAGCCGTCGACCTCGAAGTCGAGGGCGTGGAGTTCCTCGATCAGCTCGGTGCCCCGCTCCACCAGCGCGTCGAGCGACGAAAATACCTGCGTGCCGGGGGCCACCGGCAGGCCCGCCTTCACGGCCCACGCGAGCAGTTCGGACTGCGATGCGGCGCCGAGGCCGGTGGCGTCGCCCACCCCGTGGCAGAAGAACCGCAGCGGCCTTTTCGCGCACTCCCGCGGATCGAGCAGCCGGATGCTGCCCGCGGCCACGTTGCGGGTGTTGGCGAACGGCGGCAGGCCCTCCTTCGCCTGGGCCTCGTTGAGGACCACGAGGTCGGAGTTGGTCATGTAGACCTCGCCGCGGATCTCGATCGACTCCGGCGGGCGTTCGAGGTCGAGTACCAGCGGCACGCCGTGGATCGTGCGCACGTTGTGGGTGACGTCGTCGCCCGTGACGCCATTGCCCCGTGTCGCCCCCAGCGTCAGGCCGCCGGTGTCGTAGGTCAGCGACATCGCCACGCCGTCGATCTTCAGTTCCAGCACCCACTCCACCGGGCCCTCGGCCCCGGCCTCGGCGAGCAGTCTCTCGACCCGCACGCCCCAGGCCGCGAGATCCTCCGCGCTGTAGGTGTTGTCGATCGACATCATCGGCACGCGGTGCCGCACCGATTGGAGTTCGGGCACGGGTTCGTCGCCCACCCGCTGCGTGGGGCTGTCGGGCGTGACGAGATCGGGATGCTTCGCCTCGAGATCGCGAAGTTCGTCGACGAGCCGGTCGTAGTCGCGGTCGCTGATCTCGGGCGCCGCCTCGACGTAATACTTCCGGTCGTGCCGCCGGATCTCCTCGCGGAGCTTCGTGATCCTCGACGCAGCCGAGGCGGTCACGATCGGCTCGCTCCGTCACCGGCCGAGCGCTCACCGGCAGCGCGGTCGCCCTCGCGGGCCGCGCGGATCCGCTCGCCCTCGACATGGTCGAGCCCCACTGCCCCCACGGTGGCGATCGCCAGCACCACGAGTTCACCCACGAGGATCGCGGTGCCATGGCGGTCCATCAACTCCTCGAGCGCCGAAGGAGTCCGGGGCGACGCCGTCGGCCGCACGCCCCGCAGCACCGACACGCAGTAACTCGTGGCGGTGATCGTGAACACGAAGCCGACGATGCCAAGCAGCACGTAAAACGGATTGCGGCGAGGACGTGGCATTCGATCGCTCCGAGATGTCCGCAGTATAGACGGTGCCTCTGGAAGCGTAACCGCGTGAGCGGTACGGCTGTGGCACGGTGGGCGTGGTCCCCATCGCTTACGCGACTGGGCTTCCAAGGCAGGTGCTGCTGCGTGAAAGCGCCGCCGGCACCGCGAAGATCGCCATCGCCAGCCCCCACAGCGGCTCCCCCGCGAGCAGGCCGATCAACGGCCACCCCACGAGCGCGACTCGCGCGATCGTGGCTCGCGTGGCAGTGAACCAGATGCCGATGGCGAAGAGGATCTCGAACGCCACGATCGCATGCGTCACGAGGTTCATCAGGTATTCGGAGTGGGCATAGGCGGGGCGGAGGTCGACGGCGCCGGCCCGCGATGCCAGCCACCAGGCCGCGGTGCCATCCCACCAGACGTCGCCCTTGAGTTGGGCGAGCAGCGCCGCCACGGCGAGTGCCGCGGCATGCACCTGGACGAGGCCGAGCGACACCCGGGCGGCGACCGACGTCGTGGCCACGGGGCGGCCGAGCCGATCGGCGAGCATCCGATCGATCGACCAGGCACGGCCCGAGGGCCCCACTGCGAGGCACCAGAGCAGCACGGCGAGGCAGTCGTCAGCCGGGCCAGCCAGCATCGATCCGCGATGCAGGAGCGAGGCCCAGAGCACCGCGGCCGCCAGCGCCGCGACCGGCGTGGCGACGCCGAGCAGGAGGGCGACGAACGCCGCCACGGTGCCACCGAAGAAGGCCCAGAGCGTGGCCGACGTCATGGCGTGATCGAAGAGCGACGCGCCCCAGGCCGGCCGCCAGGCATCCGCCGCATCGAACGGCACCATGCCATGTTGGCCGAACCATGCTTCGAGGTCGCCCGCGTAGCTCCAGAGGAGGAGCAGGCCGAGTGTCGCGGTGAGGATTCGCACCGCCGCCAGCGGCCGCACGTCGGCAGGCTCGAACCAGAAGCGCAGCCAGGTGGCGCCCATCCGATCCAGGCCGGTGACCGGCTCGGTGGCTCGCTCCTCGGCACTCACGGCGAGGCCTCCTTCGGGCTCGCGAGCGGGGCCACCTCGCCCCGGGGTTCGTCGCGGACCAGTTGTGTCTCGCCATCCACTCGGCGCACCCTCGCGGCATACGCCCGCGCGGCCGGCGTGCCGGCCCCGCCCGTGCGGTCGGGCTGCGGCAGGCGTTGCACGCGCACGACCACGTCGTTGCGGCCGAGCGAGGCGAACGCACCCTCGCCAACACCCGCCGCGACCACGCTGCCGTCGCCACCGGCACCGCCGACCGCGATCGTGCGGGCCAGCCGCCTCCACCGCGCCGCCTGCTCGCCACGCCGCGGCCCGGGAAACCGCAGCGGCTCGACGCCGCCGGCGCCCCGGGCCGTGATCACGAGGTCGTGGTCGGCGTCGGCGGAAAGACCGTAGGAGAGGTGCCTGTCGAAGCCGAGGTCGAGCCACGCGGGCTGCAGCAGCGGGGCGAAGAGCCGCGACGTGATGGTGCCGACGAGGGCCGACGTGCCGCTGGTGGTGTTGGCCGCGATTGCCAGCACGAGGCCGACGAGATAGACGGCCAGTGCCACGGTGACCAGCGCCCGCACCCCCTCACCAGGTTCGCCGGTGGCGGCTTCGTCGCGGTCGCGTGCGCGTGCATCGGGTGGCATGGGAAGGAGTGTGATCGGCAGGCGTTCCCCTCGCCAGTGCCGCCGGAATCCGGGGGAACGGCCGGCGCTTTCGGGGCAGCTCCGGCCGCTCGCGTTGACATGCGCCCCGGCAGCCGATACGGTCTTGTGCAGAGGTTGTTGACGCCTCGGCACGCAGACTCCCCTCGATCGCCCCGTACGCGGCCTGAAGCGCGAGCACAAGCACAAGGGGGATTAGCTCAATTGGGAGAGCGTCTGGCTGGCAGCCAGAAGGTCAGGGGTTCGAATCCCCTATCCTCCACTTCGATCGAACCCATGTCTGCGGCCGAGGCGACCCGGGGTGAGCTGGCGTGGCTCGACGGGCACCCGGTGCCGAGAGCCGATCTGGCCGTGCCAGTCGGCGACGCCGGCTTCGTGCTTGGCGTCACCGTCACCGAGCAGTTGCGGACGTTTCGGGGCAGGCTCTTTCTGCCCGACGATCATGCCCGGCGGCTTGCCGAGTCGCTGGCGGTGGTCGGCCTGACGCCCGCCACAACGGCCGCCGAGATCATGGCAGCGGCCTCCGCGATCGCGGCGCACAATCATGCGCTGGCCGCGGGATCCCATCCCGATGAGCCTGGGCCCGACCTCGGGCTCGTCGCCTTCGTGACCGCCGGCGACGCCGCAGCGCAGCATGAGGGTCGCGGCGGCCCACCACGGACGATGATCCACACCTTTCCGCTGGCGTTCGGCATGTGGGCCCATGCCTACGACCGAGGCGTGACCCTGCGGAGCGTGTCGGTGCGGCAGGTGCCCGAATCGTGCTGGCCGCTGCACATCAAGGTGCGGAGCCGCCTGCACTACTTTCTCGCCGATCGCGAGGCTGCCACGCTCGAACCCGGCGCCCGCGCCGTGCTCGCCCACGACGACGGCCGGATCAGTGAAACGTCCACGGCCAACATCGCGATCGTGCGCGACGGCCTTCTTGAAACACCGCCGGCGTCCGACGCGCTCGGCGGCGTGAGCCTGGCCTGCACGCGGAGGCTCGCCGACTCGCTCGGCATCTGCTGGCGCGAGCGGTCGCTCACGGCGGCCGACCTCGCCGCCGCCGACGAGATCCTGCTCACGAGCACGCCCTCCTGCCTGCTGCCCGCCACGCGCTTCGACGGGCGTGCGGTGGGAGCGGGCGTGCCGGGCCCGATCTACCGGTCGCTCCTCGATGCCTGGGGCCGGCTCGTGGGCCTCGACATCGCCGGCCAGGCACGGAGCATGGCGGCCGTGGCCGCGGCGCAGGGCCTCGCGGAGACACCCGCCTCGTGACACGACGCACACGATCCATGTCGCCGACCGTCCGCCTGCTCGTGATGCTGATCGCCCTCGCGGTGGCCGTGCCCGTCGTGCCCTGGCTCCTGGTCGGCACCCGGCTCGATCACGCCGTGGCCGCGTGGCTCGACCCGCCGCCCCCGCCGGCGATCCTCGCTGCGGCCGAGGTGGGCGTGCTCGCCGCCGACATCCTGCTCCCGGTGCCGTCGAGCCTCGTGACCACGCTTGGTGGCGCGAGCCTCGGCATCGCGATGGGCACCCTCTGCGGCTGGCTGGGGATGACGGCCGGTTCGTTCGCCGGCTGGTCGCTGGGCCGCATCACCGGCGGTCGGGCCCTCGCCCGGCTCGACGGGCAGGATCGTGTGGCGCTCGCCGCCCGGCAACGACGCTACGGTCCGCTCCTGGTGGTCGCCACGAGGCCGTTGCCGATCCTCGCCGAGGCCGCCGCGCTCGTGGCCGGTGCCACCGGCATGCCGGCCCGCGTGTTCCTCGCCGCGGCGGCGGCGTCGAACCTGGCGATCGCGTTTGCCTGGAGCCTCGCGGGCGCGCTCGGCCGCGATGCCGACTCGCTCCAGTGGGTGGTCGTGGGCTCGCTCGCCGTGCCCGCGCTCGTCGCCGCGGTGATCGCCGCCCGGCGGCCCCGCGATGGCGGCCTTGCCGCGGGCTGAACCGCTACACTGCTCGCTTCCTGTCCCGCTCCCGCGGAGGCCGTCACGGCCATGGACGCCCCCGGCTCGATCCTCGACATCTTCCTGAAACTCGACGAGGTGCTCCACGGGGTGCTCGAGGTGTGGGGACCGTGGACCTACGTGCTGCTGTTCGTGATCATCCTCTGCGAGACGGGACTCGTGGTCACGCCGTTTCTGCCGGGCGACTCGCTGCTCTTCGCGGCCGGGGCGATGGCGGCGATCAAGCCCGGGCACCTGAACATCTCCATCCTGCTCGCGTCACTGACCGTCGCGGCGATCATCGGCGACACGCTCAACTACGGCATCGGCCGCTGGCTGGGGCCCAAGGCCTTCACGATCGACCGCTGGTTCCTCAAGCACGAACATCTCGAACGCACGCAGGCCTTCTACGAGAAGCACGGCGGCAAGACGATCGTGCTCGCCCGCTTCGTGCCGATCGTCCGCACGTTCGCCCCTTTCGTGGCGGGCGTGGGGAAGATGCACTACCCCTCGTTCCTCTTCTACAACGTGGCCGGCGGCGTTGCCTGGGTGCTGATCTGCACGCTCGCCGGTCACTTCTTCGGCAACGTGCCCGTGGTGAAGGAGAACTTCGAACTCGTGGTGGTGGGCATCGTGCTGGTGTCGGTGCTGCCGCTGGCGTGGGAGATGGTCATGGCCCGCCGCCGAGCGCGGTGATCGTCTCGTCGAACGTGGCCGTGAACTCCGCACGGACGCGGGTGGTGGTGGCGTGAAGCTCGGCGAGGAGCGATGCCGCATCGGCGTGGCCGAGCAGGCGGGCGAGCTTTCGACGTTCCGCATCCGATTCAGGCATGTCGTGCCGTGCCGGCGCGTCGAGGAGCCGCAGGCGGCCCTCGATCATCCGCAGCAGCCTGTAGGCCCGCTCGAGAAACACAAACCGCCCGTCGCCGAGCAGGCCCGCGTCGTGGAGGGCTCCGAGCGCCGCCCGGGTGCCCGTGGTCTGCAGTCGCAGATCGCGACCCCCGTGCACGAGCTGCAGCATCTGGGCGATGAACTCGATGTCGACCACGCCGCCCGGGCCGCGTTTCAGGTTCGTCGGCTTCGCCCCCTCTTCCATCCGCAGCCGCATCCGCCGGATGGCATCGACCTCGTCGGCCCGCCAGCACCGGCCGTAGGTGGCGGCGTCGATGATCCGCCGCACTTCCCCGACCGCTGCCGATGAGCCGACCACCGGCCGGGCCTTCACCAGGGCCTGCCGCTCCCAGACCGCTGCCGGGCCATCCTCCGCGAAATACCTGGCGAACTCCGCCAGCGAGACCGCGGCCGGACCGCTCCGGCCGGAGGGCCGCAGCCGCGAGTCCATCTCGTAGAGCCGGCCCTGCGGCCCGAAGGCGTTGAACACCCGCATCGTCCGCTGGGCAAGTTCGCCGAAGAAGTGGGCGTTGCTGGTGCTCGCCGCGGCCCGCCGGCCCCGGTGCACGGGCACGGTCGCACCGTCGGCGTCGTAGAGAAACACCACGTCGACATCGCTCGCGTAGTTCATCTCGCGGCCGCCGAACTTCCCCATCGCGAGCACGACGGGCCCCGCGGGCTCACCCGCCGGCGACACAGGCCGCCCGAGCCGGTCGACGAGCCGGGCCTGCTCGACGGAGACCACCTGCCCCACGAGCGCCTCGGCGATGCCGGTGAGCGCCTCCGTGGTGGTGTCGGCGTCCTGGCGGCCGAGCATGTCGCGCACCCCGACCCGCAACTGCTGCGACGCCTTGAAGGCGTGCAGGATCGGCTCCACGTCGACCGCCCCACGGCAGAGGTCGGCGAGGCCCGCGACCAGCGACTCCGCCGTCGGCAGCCGCTCGAGGAGCAGGCTGTCGAGCAACTCGTCGATCATGCCGGGATTGGTCACGAGCAACGTGGCGAGGAACGGGCTCTCGGAGCAGAGCCGCACCGTCAGGTCGAGCGACGGCGGATGGAAGCTGAACAGCTCCCAGAGCACCCCCTTGCCCCCGAGCGAATCGCTCACCGCCACGAGATTGACGAGCGTGGCGTCAGGATCGGGCGTGCGGCCGATCGCGGCGAGCAGCCGCGGGGCGATCGCCGCGAGGAAGTGCCGGCAGCGACGCGTGGAGAGAAACCGCACCCGCTCCTCACCGAGGGCGACGACGGCCCGGTGCGCCGCCCGGATGTCGCGAAAGCCGTGCCGCGACAGCACGTCGTGCACGGTGGCGTCGTCGGGCGCCGGGTCGAGCACGAGATCAACTTCCGGCTCGGGTGCGAGGTCGTCGGGAAAGGCATCGTGCAGCAGATGATCGAGGATGCGGCGATTGAGCGTGGTCGCCTCGGCGAGTTCGCGCCGCAGCGCCTCGCGGCCCGGCGTGTCACCGCCGTAGCCGAGCCGGATCGCCAGCCTGCCGAGCTCCTCGTCGCCGGAGGGCAGCGCGTGCGTCTGCCGGTCGTAGAGGATCTGCAGCCGGTGCTCCACGGTGCGCAGCAGGGTGTAGGTGCGCTCGAGGATCTCGCGCTCCTGGTCGGTGAGCGCGTGGATCGCCGCGAGCCGGCGGACGGCCTCGAGCGTGGAGCCGGTGCGCACCTGCGGCGTGTCGCCGCCGCCGAGCAACTGCAGGAACTGGATCGTGAACTCGATGTCGCGAATCCCGCCGCGGCCCCGCTTCACGTCGGTTGCATCGGCCCCTTCGCGGCTGGCCCGCTGCTCGATCCGCCGCTTGAGCGCCTTGATGCCGCTGATGTCGGCCCGCGTGAGCAGCCGGCTCCAGATCCACGGCTCGAGCCCGTCGAGCAGCGCCCGCCCCAAGGCCGCATCGCCCCCCACGCACCGGGCCTTCACCCAGGCCTGACGCTCCCAGGTGCGGCCCGCGCAGTCGAAATACCGCAGCATCGCGTCGAGTGGCAGCGAGGCCGGCCCCGTGGAGCCGTGCGGCCGCAGGCGGAGGTCGACCCGGTAGGCGACGCCGTGGTCGGTCGGGTCGGCGATCAGCCGCACGGTCTCCTGCACAACCCGGTCGAAGAACTCCTGGTTCGTGCAGGGCCGGGGCCCCTCCACGCGACCATCGGCGGAGTGCACGAACACGAGATCGACGTCGCTGGAATAGTTGAGCTCGCCGCCGCCGAGCTTGCCGAGTGCCATGGCGGCGATCGTGGCGGGGCGGCCGTCCGCACCACGCGGCATGCCCCGCTGCCTCCCCACGCGGGCCACGGCCGCCTTGAGCGCCGCGTCGATCACGCAGTCGGCCACGTGCGAGAGCTGGGCCACGACGGTCTCCAGCCGCTGATGCTCCACGATGTCGCCGTAGGCGATGCGGAGCGTCTGCCGCTGCTTGAATCGTCGCAGCGCCCGGGCCACCTCGGCCGGCTCCTCAGCCGTGCCCACCTCGGCGGAGAGAGCCGCCGCCAAGGCCTCAATCTTCTCGGGCCGGCCGCGGCCCACGCGAATCTCCTCCCAGGACTCCGGATCGGCGATCACGAGTTCTGCGAGATACGGGCTCGCCGAAAAGATGCCGAGCAGGATCGGCAGTGCGCGGGGATCGCGCTCGAAGAGGGCCGCCGTCGCCAGCGGGCTCCGCACCGCGGCGACGAACCGCTCGAGGGCCACGAGCACGCGGTCGGGATCGGCGACGCCTGGCAGCAGCAGCCCGAGCCGACCGACGAGCGAGGCGAGGAGATCGGACGGCACGCCCGCCGCGGCGATCCCCGCGAGCGCCCTGCCGGCCACGACCGGGTCGGCGAGCCCCGCGGCCCGGCCCCATGCCGACGCGGCGGTCGGGTCGTCGAGGAGCCTCGCCACGTCGCCGGCCCCGGCCACGTCAGTCCTGCCGGGGTTGGAACGTCGCCGCCTGCGGCTTCGACGAGGGGAGGGCGATGTCGTAGAGCGGCGCGACCTCGCCGGCGACTGTGAGCGACTCGAGCGGCACCGCGTCGGCGAGACCGTCGGCGACGACGCCCGAAAGCGACCACGCACCGGCCGCGAGGATGTCGATATCGACGAGCCGGCCGACGAGCCGCACGGGCGCGTCGAAGACCACGATGCGGTCGCACATCGTGCGTCCGGTGAGCTGCGCCGCGCCGTCGGGCCCCGGATCGACCGCCCGCCGCTCGTCGCGGGCCGAAAGCCCCTCCACGAGCACCTGCTGCCGGGTGCCGACGAAGCGGCGGTTGCCCGCCAGGCTCGCCTCCTCCTGCGCCTCGAGCAGCACGCGGTTGCGCTCCTTCTTGACCTCTTCCGGCACGTCGTCGGGCAGACGGTCGAAGGCCTTCGTGCCCGGACGGGGGCTGTATTTGAAGATGAACGAGTTTTTGAAGCCCACCGTCTTCACGAGGTCGAGCGTGGCCTGAAACTCCCCGTCGGTCTCGCCGCAGTAGCCCACGATGAAGTCGCTCGTGACGGCCGCGTGGGGAATCGCCTCGCGAACCCGGCCGTACATCTCCATGTATTCGCCGATCGTGTAGCCCCGCTTCATCCGGGTGAGCACGGCATCGGAGCCGTGTTGGGCCGGCACGTGCAGGTAATGGCACACCTTCGGCAGGTCGCGGACCGCCGCGATCAGGTCGTCTGTCATGTCGCGCGGGTAGTTGGTCACGAACTTGATCCGGTCGAGGCCGTCGATGGCGTCGAGCAGCGCGAGCAGGTCGGCGAGCCGCGTCGTGCGGCCGCCGTCGGACCACGTGTAGCTGTTGACGGTCTGCCCGATGAGCGTGATCTCGCGGCAGCCCTCGTCCACGAGCTTTCCTGCCTCGGCCACGATCGTCGCCGGCGCCCGCGCCTGCTCGGGGCCGCGCACGTGGGGCACCACGCAGAACGCACAGAACTTGTCGCAGCCGGTCTGCGTGCGGATGAAGGCCTGGAAGGGCGTGGGCCGCATGCCCGGATCGCGGTCGGGATCGTAGCTCTCGAAACTCTGGGCAATGGCATCGCGGCTGCCCGCCTTGCGGTCGAGGCTCACCTCGATCCGCGGGCCGCCGCCGGCGAGCACCTCGCCAACCAGCGCGGGCACCTGGTGAAGCTGCCCGGGTCCCACGACGAGGTCGACCCACGGCGCCCGCGTGCGGATCAGTTCCTGGTCTTTCTGGGCCATGCAGCCGAGCACGCCGACCACCACGTCGGGCCGCTTGGCCTTCACGCTGCGAATCCTGCCGAGGGCCGAGTAGATCTTGTCTTCGGCGTGCTGGCGGACGGAGCAGGTGTTGTAGAAGACTGCGTCGGCATCATCGGCGGCCGGCGCCATCTCCCAGCCCTGCCGACGCAGCGCCGCCACCACGAGCTCGGTGTCGAGCACGTTCATCTGGCAGCCGACGGTCTCGATCCAGAGCCGCTTGGTCATGCCCGGGAGTCTACTACGCTCTGCCCATGGAGGTGCAGGTTGTTCAACCTGCATACGCACGGCCGCATGAGCGATGGGGGCTGGTGGCGCTGGTTGCCGGCCGGGAGACATGCTCGTCGCCGGATGTTTGCTCCCGGGAAGCCCAGTCGCGTAAGCGATGGGGACCGCGTCGTGTGGTGCTGCACGCTCGGGGCTGCCCGTGCCCCGGGGCCGGACGTTCGCTACGGCCTTCCGGGCCTTCGCTCACTCGATGCTGACTGCGCTCCGGCATCCCGCAGGACGCGGCGCGGGCCACGCGTGCGCCGCGGCTCACGAAGGCCGACGGCATCGTCGATTGGTCGCTTTCCGCCGCCGTGATCGAGCGGCGTCCCTCCGGAACCAGCCGCGTGACCGCCACCGCGGTGCCGCCGCCGCAGGCCACCACGAGCCG
>JBJTDZ010000122.1:0-13121 GCA_046092585.1 Pirellulales bacterium
GGGCTTCCGGGGGCAGGGCGATCGTAGTGGCCCAGGCCACGCATTCGGGATCGTTCACCGCCCACGTGAGCGCCGGGGCGATCACGTCGACGAGGTCGTTGATCACGAGGTTGCGAAACGTGGCGGGAAGGAGATCATCGCCGAGGCAGGGCTCGGCGATCACGGTGATCTCCGCGCCGTGTCCCTTGCGCGTGCGGCCGCCGGGCAGCACCGACACGGGAATCCGCACGAGGTTGAGGGAGTAGCCGGGGGCGTCGGAGGAATCGTCGCCCTCGTTGACCCGACGGAGCTCGTTCAGATGGTTGAGATACCGGGAGAGCTGGTCGAGGTGCACCGTGGGCTCGAGGGCCAGCGGAGCCTCGTCGAACTGGAAGCCGGCGGGGCTCTGGGGAATCGCGAATGGCGCGGTGCGGGCGATCACGATCGGGTCGGCACGGCCCGCCGCCTCGTTGCCGGAGGGGATCAGGCCCTGGATCGTGTTGATCACGCTCGCCGAGCCGGCGGCGTCGGGCACGGCCACGTCCTGCGGTGAGCGGCGGCGGCCCGAAGCCGACTGGATCGCCAGGGCCATGCCCGCGTACGCCTGATCGCTGCGCCGGATGGCGGCGCTGGTGCGCTCGGTGAACCGGCCGAGCTGCTCGTGCATCTGGTCTTCGTATTCGAGGCGGGCCCGCGTGAGCCGGTTCTGCCCCCAGACATCGGGCTGCTTGGCGACGATCGAGCCGTAGCAATCGAGATGGTGCTCGAGCCAGTCGAGCTGGCGGGCGAGGTCGTCGAGGCAGGGGCTGCTGCTCGGGGGCGGCGGCTCGCGGTGGGCCGCCTTCCAGGGCACCGCGAGGCTGCGGAACACGTGGCCGAACTCGCGGGCGGCCAACGGCGTCGCGGTGAGCGTCAGCAGGAGCAACGCCACGACGGGCGTGCGGTTGGCGGGCATGTCGAGGTCCCCGGGTCGAAGGTGCTTCTCGGGAAGGGGGGGTAATACCCTCAAGCAGATCGGCGGGCATGGCCGATCGAATGAGCACGACCCGGGGAACCGGGGCGGTCGCCATCAGATTGCGCACCTTGCCGATCGCGGGGCCAGCGCGGCAACCACTCGAGGAGAGAGCCATGGGGCATTCGTGCCGCCATCCGATCCAGTGCATCGTCCCGCCCTACATCGTGGAGCACATGGCGCGGTGCGACGACCTGCGGCTGCGCGAATGGGCGCTCGTGCATCTTGCGCGGGCGGCGGCGATCCGGGCCGTGCGGTCGTTCGCCCAGCAGATGCCGGCGATGATGGTGACGGCCTCGCCGACCGGTCGGAAACACCGGCTCGTCTACGACGCCCGCAGGAAAGACACGCTCCCCGGCAGGCTCGTGCGGAGCGAGGGAGAGGCGAAGACGGCCGACACGGCCGTGAACGAGGCCTACGACTACTCCGGCGACACCTTCGACTTCTTCTTCGAGGTGTTCGGCCGCAACTCGCTCGACGATGCGGGCATGACGCTGATCTCCAGCGTGCACGTCGGGGAGGCCGACGGTCGCGACCGCTACCAGCCGATGAACAACGCCTTTTGGGACGGGTCGCAGATGGCCTACGGCGACGGTGACGGCACGGTCTTTCAGTGCTTCACGAAATCGCTCGACGTGGTGGGTCACGAGCTCACCCACGGGGTGCAGTCGTTTTCGAGCAATCTGCTCTACCGGGGCCAGTCGGGGGCGCTGAACGAGCATTTCTCCGACGTGTTCGGGATCCTGGTGCGGCAGTGGCGGCGGAAGGAGTCGGCCACGGAGGCGAGCTGGCTGATCGGCAGGGAGGTGCTGGTGCCGGCGGCCACCCGCCGCGGCATCCGCGACATGGAACACCCGGGCACCGCCTATCGCGACGATCCCGCCCTCGGCACCGACCCGCAACCGGCCCACATGCAGGATCTCTACACCGGGCCGGCCGACTCCGGCGGCGTGCACATCAACTCCGGGATCCCGAACCGGGCGTTCGTGCTCGTGGCCCAGGCGCTCGGCGGGCCGGCGTGGGAGAAGGCGGGCACGATCTGGTACGAGGCGATGCTGCAGCTCTCGCGGACGAGCCAGTTCGCGGATCTGGCGAAGATCACCGCGCAGATCGCCGGCGACCGGTTCGATGCCGCCACCAAAAAGGCCGTGAAGGCGGCCTGGAAGAAGGTCGGGTTGTAGCCCGCGTTGCCGCGGACCTGTGGCCGCTCCGGGGCGGATCGGTGACGCTTGCTGGTATGGTGAGCATTTCTCACCCGGGAGCCGTCATGAACGTCGAGCGACTGAAATACGTGATCTGGGCCGCCGACATGGAGCGTGCCGTGCGGTTCTGGCGCGACACGTTCGCCGGCCGCCTCCTCAAGCACAACTCCGTGATCGCGGAGGTCGAGATCGCTGGGGCCGTGATCGGCATCCATTCGGGCGGTGAGGGCAACCGCACGTGGACGGGCATCAGCCTCCAGGTGGCCGACGTGATCGAGGGCGGCCGGGCGGTGCAGGCCGCCGGCGGGGCGCTCACGAAGGAGCCGGAGCCCGAAAACGGCGAGCCGCCCCACCTCGCGATGTGCATCGACACCGAGGGCAACGAGTTCATGCTCACGCGACGCCGCGTCGCGTGAGCGGTCGGCCGGAGTTGGAAGCCCAATCGCGTGAGCGACGGGGACCACGCCTCACGTGACGCGGTCGTACCGCTCACGCGGTTACGCTTCCCGCAGGCGGCGTTGACCGTCACGTCGGCCCGCAGGCGGCGTTGACCGCCGCATGTGGAAGCCCAATCGCGTGAGCGATGGGGGCCACGCCTCACGTGACGCAGTCGTACCGCTTACGCGGTTACGCTTCCCGCAGGCGGCGTTGACCGTCACGTCGGACCGCAGAGGCGGCGTTGACCGTTGCATGTGGAAGCCCAATCGCGTGAGCGATGGGGACCACGCCTCACGTGACGCGGTCGTACCGCTCACGCGGTTACGCTTCCCGCAGGCGGCGTTGACCGTCACGTCGGCCCGCAGGCGGCGTTTACCGTCGCGTCGGGTCGGGCTGCTGCCAGACCGTCTTTCCCTCCTTGATCGTCTGCTCGACGCGGATCGTCTCGATCGTGGCCGGCGGCACCGTGAGCGGGTTTGCCGAGAGCACGGCCAGGTCGGCGAGCTTGCCCACCTCGATCGAGCCCTTCTCCTTTTCCTCGCCATACATCCGCGCGCCGTCGATCGTGATCGCCTCGAGGGCCTCCGCCGGCGCGATCCGCTCGTCGGCGCCGATCGTCTGGTTCGACCGCGACAGGCGGTTCACCGCCGTGTGGATCGTGAAGATCTGGTCGAGCGGCGAGACGTTGAAGTCGGTGTGGTTGGCCGGACGGATCCCCAGAGCCCGCGCCGATTTCATCGGGCTGATGCCGTCGGCCTGCTGCCGGCCGCGGTTGGCCACGTGCGTGTCGCCGAAATAGAAGCAGTGGAGCGTGAAGAAGGAGGGGGTGATCTTCCAGGCCGCGAACTTCTCCAGCTGGTCGCGGCGGATGAACTGCGAATGCACGCCCACCGTGCCCCGCGGCTTCGTGGGATCGTCGCCCGAGGCGAAGCGATGGGCCTCCAGGAGCGCGTCGATCGCGGCGTCGCCGTTGCAGTGCACGAACAGCGTGGCCCCGCCGTCGTAGACCTTCTTCACCCACTCGTTGAGCACCGGCTGCGGAAACGAGAGTTCACCCCGCCAGTTCTTCTGGCCCGCGGGGCCGTCGGTGAGATAGGGCGTGGTGAAGGCGGCAGTGCGGCCCTGCGGGGAGCCGTCGGCCACCACCTTCACGCCGCCGATCCGCAGGCGGTTTTTGTAGGCGGGCTCGTTGGCCGGCGGCTTGCCGCCGAAGATCTCGTCGATCTCGGTGATGAAGGGGAGGGCCACGAGGTCGAGCTTCAGGTCGCCGCGGTCGGCGAGGATGCGGAGAAGGTCGAGCTGGTGCTTCATCGTGGCCCCTTCCTGGGCCGTCGTGATGCCCTGCCGCAGGTAGAACTCCTGGCCCTTCTTCAGCAGGTCGAGCAGCTCGTCGTCGGCCGGACCCGGGATCTGCGAGAAGATCGGGAGGAAGGCCGTCTCGAAGAGGAGACCGTTCGGCTCGTTCGTGCCCGGCTCCCGGCCGATCACGCCGCCGGAGGGCGTGGGGGTGGCGGCGGTGATCTTGTAAAGGGCCAGGGCCCGCGAGTTGAGCATCGCCCCGTGGCCCGATACGTGCACGAGGATCACGGGATTGTCGGGGAAGGCCGCGTCGAGCTCCTGCCTGGTCGGGGCGCGCTTCTCGGCCAGCAGTTCGGGGTCGTAGCCGAAGCCCATCACGAACTTGCCGGGGCCGAGCTTTCGCCGCTCCTGCACCTTCTTCAGGGCGGCGATCACGTCGGCGACGTTGGTGCAGGGGCCGGCGGGCGGCGAGGCGCACAGGGCCTGCGTCTGCACGTCCATGAGCGACATGAAGTGGCTGTGGCCGTCGATGAAGCCGGGCACGAGCGTCTTGCCGGCGAGGTCGGTGACCTCCGTGGCGGGGCCCTTGTGCTTCATGACCTCGGCCTCGCTGCCCACGGCCACGATCCTGCCGCCGGCGATGGCCACCGCCTCGGCGGCGGGCTGGGCAGGGTTCACCGTGACGATCGGTCCGCCGCGGATGATCCTGTCGGCCGGAGCGGCGGCCGCGAGACCGGCGGACCAGGCGACCCCGGCGGAAGCGAGCAGGAGGACGATCGACGGCGAAACGCGCATGGCGGAGGTCCGGAAGGGGATCGTGAGGGAGCGTGGACGACGTTGGCAGAGTGTAGCGGACGTGCCGGCTGGATGGCCCGCTGCCGGTTGGCGGTGAGATGCACGACTGACGAACCTGCGGCAGGCGGGAGGCGAACGTTTCCACGGCCCCGCCGCGCTCCGTCGATGCCCTGCTCGGAGGGAGTGTGCAGTTGCGGAATCGGAAGACTCGGATGCGCGTAATCGCGGGGGGTGTGGTGGTCGCCATCATGCTCGGCGGAGCTGCCTGCGCCGATGGATTTCCGGAGCCGATCGACATCGCGTCGCTCGACCAGCCCGCGACGAGCCCCGCGCCAACGGGGTCGGTGTGGGACGACGTGCCGATCGAACCCGTGAGCCGGGGGGAGGCAACCGGTCGGCGCTTCTACGTGACGGGCCTCCTCGGTGGGTCGTTCGTGACGCTGGCCGACTCGCTCTTCGAGCAACTCCCCGGCGGTGGCTCGATCGAGCAGTCCGTGCTGACCTGGGGCGGCGCCGCCGGCATTGCGGTCGAGCGGGCGCAGGGCCAACTCCGCATCGAGGTGGAGGGCCGCGGCCGCGACGATGTCACGGCCCACTACGGTCGCACGCTGGGCCCGGGGGCGGCCCTCGACTTCGGCTGGGCGGCCAACGACGGCTGGTCGGCGCTGGTCAACGCATGGCGCGACTTCAACGTCAGCGAGCAGGTCGACATGTATCTCGGTGGTGGCATCGGCGGCGGCGGCTACAGGTACGGTTTTCAAGGCCTCTTCGTAACCCCGTCGGTGACGGCGATCTTCGACGGCTCCTCGCAGGTTGCGTCCTTTGCCTGGCAGTGCGGCGGCGGCCTGGTTTGGAACGTGAATGAGCGGACAGCCTTCGATATCGGCTACCGCTTTTTCTCGATCGATCAGGCGCAGGAGAACGTCACGATCAACGTCAACGGCACCCCGTCCGGGTCGGCGTTGTTTCCGCAGCAGTACACCGCGGGCGAATTGCTCTTCGGCCTGCGGATCTACGAGCCTTTCCGCCGCTGGCGCTGAACGGCGTCGGTCATCGCGCGGGCATCGCCAGGCAGGACGACGGCTCACGGGCCGGCCGCCCTGCCTGGCGAGCGATTCGGGCCGCTTCAGCGAATGCCGGCGGCGAGCGTGCGCCAGCCCTTGAGGATGCCGACGAGCGCCGTGGCTCGAGGGGAGAGGATCGTGAGGGCGTACATCCGCCGCGAAGCCGGCGTGAGCGGCGTCCTCATCATCGCTGCGATCGGGCTGATCCGCGGCGAGAGTACGCCGAGGCCGGCCAGCCGGCCCGCCTGCGTGCGCAGGCCGCCGAGCTGGCTGACCGACGCCAGCAGCGAGAGCCGCGGGGCGAGAAGGCCCAGCGGGCTGGCGGTCGGCAGGCCCGGGGCGGTGGGCACGATCGACTTGTTGAGGCGGGCGAGCAGCCCGCCGGCGGCGTGGCTGACGCCGGCCGAGGCGGCGAACACCGAGAGGCACAGAACACAAGGCAACACGAATCGACGCATGGCGAAACTCCCAGTCGGTCACGGGTGTCGGATGCCCAGATGACGACAGTCGTCACCGGGCAGGGCGGCGTGGCCCTTGATGACGACGCTAGTTGCGGCCGGGGGCGGCTCAAGGCGCAATCGCCGCGTCGAGCACCGTGCGCTACGGTCCGAGTGCGTGTCGTGCCGGTCGTGACGGCTGCGAGGTCCCCATCGCTCACGCGATTGGGCTTCCAGGGCGGCCCATCGCTCACGCGATTGGGCTTCCAGGGCGGGGGACTTGCCGACGCTCCGGTCGACGTCGCCTCCGGGAAGCGTAACCGCGTGAGCGGTACGATTTCGCGATGGTTGGCGAGGTCCCCATCGCTCACGCGATTGGGCTTCCAGGGCGGCCCATCGCTCACGCGATTGGGCTTCCAGGGCGGCCCATCGCTCACGCGATTGGGCTTCCAGGGCGGCATCAGAGCTCGGCGGCGAGTTCCGGGTGCAGCCGCTCGGCCTTGTCGTCTTTCACCTCGGTGAGCGTGGCCTCGGTGAGCAGGAGCGTGCCGGCCACGCTCACGGCGTTCTCGAGCGCCACGCGAACCACCTTCGTGGGGTCGACGATGCCAGCCTCGACGAGATCGCACCACGTGCCGCGGGCCGCGTCGAAGCCGTGGGCACCGACGCCCCGCCGCAGTTCCCCCACCACGACACCACCGTCGGCCGCGGAGTTTTCCGCGATCGTGCGGGCAGGTATCTCCAGGGCATGCCGTAGGATCCGCACGCCCGTTTTCTCGTCGCCGTCGCAGGCAGCCTCTTCCCGCTCCACGGCGTCGATCGCCCGCACGAGCGTGAGGCCGCCGCCGGGCACGATTCCCTCGGCGATCGCGGCACGGGTGGCGCTGATCGCGTCGGCGAGGGCCTCCTTGCGGTTTTTGAGCTCGGCCTCGGTGGGGGCGCCCACGCGGATGATGGCCACGCCGCCGGCGAGTTTTGCCAGCCGCTCCTCCAGCTTCTCGCGGTCGTAGTCGCCGGGGGCCTCCTTGATGCGGCGGCGGATCTCGTCGCAGCGGGCCGTGATCGCCGGCTTCGCCCCCTTGCCGCCGATGATGGTGGTGGTGTCGCGGTCGACCGTCACGCGGGAGGCGGTGCCGAGGTCCTCGAGCTTCACCGCATCGAGCGTGACGCCAAGATCGGCCGAGATCAGGCGGCCGCCGCTGAGCACGGCCATGTCGTCGAGCAGTTCGCGGCGGCGGTCGCCGTAGCCGGGGGCCTTCACGGCCACGCATTCGAGGATGCCCCGCAGGCGGTTGACCACGAGCGTGGCCAGGGCCTCCGCCTCCACGCTCTCCGCGATCACCACCAGCGGCCGCCGCTGGCGGGCCACGAGTTCGAGGAACGGCAGGAACTCCTTGAGAATCGCGATCTTCGCCTCGTGCAGCAGGATCAGCGGATTCTCGAGCACGGCCTGCTGCCGGTCGGCGTCGGTGATGAAGTAGGGGGAGAGCAGGCCCCGGTCGAACTGCATGCCGTCGACCACCTCGATCGTGGTCTCCATGCCCTTCGCCTCCTCGACCGTCACCACCCCCTCCGTGCCGACGCGGTCCATGGCCTCCGCCACGATCTCGCCGAGCGCCGGATCGTTGTGGGCCGAGATCGCCGCCACCTGGGCCTTCTCGCGGCGGCTGGCGACGGGCTTCGAGAGCGAATGGATCGCGGCCACCGCCGTCTGCAGGCCCCGGTCGAGGCCTCGCTTGAGGTCGACGGCGCTCGCCCCGGCAGCGAGGTTCTTCAGGCCCTCGGCGAAGATCGCGTGGGCCAGGAGCGTGGCGGTGGTCGTGCCGTCGCCCACGACGTCGCCGGTGCGTTCCGCCGCCTCGCGGAGCATGCGGGCGCCGAGGTTCTCCTCGGGATCCTCGAGTTCGATCTCCTTGACGATCGTGACGCCGTCGTTGCAGACGAGCGGCGGACCCCAGGGCTTGCCGATCAGCACGCACTTGCTCTTGGGCCCGAGCGTGACGCGGACCGCTTCGGCGAGCGCGGTGGCACCCTTGAGGATCCGCTCACGGGCTTCGGAGCGGAAGAGGATCCGCTTGTGGGGCATGGCGACGCTCCGTGGGGCGGCAGCCGTGCCCGGAATCCACGGGCATCGTACGCCGCCGGTCAAGCCCGAGGCGGTCGTGCCGCCGAGCCTCGCTCCCGGGCGAGGGTAGACTTCGCAGCCATGAAAAAGCCCCACAAGCGACCGACGCAGCGGCCTGCCGCCCGCCCCGGCCGCGACTCCCGGCCAGCGGGGCGGCCGACGCGACCCCCTGCTGCAGCGGCGTCGGACAAACGCCATCGCGCGAAGGCCGAGGAGATGTTCCACGGGCTGCGGGCCTGCGAGGCCATCTTCGCCAAGCGGCCCGACGCGATCGTGCGGGTGTATCTCACGGAGGCCCGCCGCCGGCAGTTTGCGAAACTGCTCGAGTGGTGTGTCCGCGAGCGGAAGGGCTTCCAGGTGGTGGGCGACGACAACCTCGAACGCCTCACGAAGTCGATCCACCACGAGGGCGTCGCGATCCTCGCGGCCGCCGTGCCCCGCTGGACGCTCGACGACCTGCTCGCCCGGGTGGCCGCCGCTGAGGGGCCGGGGCCGCTCGTCTACCTCGACGGCGTGCAGAACCCGCACAACCTCGGTTCGATCCTCCGCACGGCGGCGCACTTCGGCTCGGCGGCGATCCTCGGCCGCGCAGGCGAACTGCCGCCGCTCTCGCCGGCGGCGGTGCGGGTGGCCGAGGGCGCCGCGGAGCACGTGCGTGTGTGCGACCTCGCCGATCCGGTGGACGACCTGAAGCGGCTGGCGAAGGCGGGCTTTCGGATCGTGGCCACGTCGAGCCACCGCGGTCGGCCGCTCGCCGACGTGAACCTCGGCGGCAGGACGGTGATCGTGCTCGGTGCCGAGGGCGAGGGCGTGTCGCGGCCGATCGAGGCGGTGGCCGCGGAGTGCGTGCAGATCCCGGGCACCGGGGCCGTCGAGAGCCTGAACGTGGGCGTGGCGTGTGGCGTGGCTCTCGCCGAAGCCTGGCGGCAGCGAGCACCCCGGGCGTGACGCGGCTCGAATCGCGACGCCTCTCGCGGTCCCCATCGCTCACGCGATCGGGCTTCCCGATGGCACGTCCGGCGTAGCGTCTGGGAAGCGTAACCGCGTAAGCGGTACGACTGCGCGACGTGCGGCGTGTCCCCGCAGGCTAAGCGAGCGGGCTTCCCGATGCGTCGCCGAACCGCTGCGGCGAGAGAAAGCCGACCGGCAGTTGCGTGGCGCCCGACATCGCGAGGTCGGCGAGCACCTCGCCCATCACGCTCGCGAACTTGAAGCCGTGGCCCGAGAAGCCGGCCGCGATCGCCACCTGCGGATGCGCCGGGTGAAGGCCGACCACGAAGTGGTGGTCGGGTGTCATCGTGTAGAGGCAGACCTCGTGCGCCGTGCGCCGGTGCCCCACGCCCACGAGATGCGCGGTGATCCAGGCCTCGATCGTGGCCTGCTCGGCGCCGTCGATCCTGCGATCGACGAGCAGCGGGTCGGAGACGACCTGACCGCCTGAGTGGCTCGCAAGCTTGAGGCCCCGCGCATCGAGCTGCGGAAAGCCGTAGAAGAATCCCTGTGGCGTGTCGAAGGCGAACGCGGGCAGGGCCGCGGCATCTGCGGGAGAGATGCCGGCCGACGGGGCATACCAGAAGAGCGACTTCCGGAGCACCGTGAAGGTGATCGCCGGGAGACGGAGCAGGTTGGCGGCCCAGGGGCCCGGGCAGAGCACGAGCCGCCCCGCCGAGATCGTCTCGCGGGCGGTTTCCACGAGCACCGCGTCGGCCTCCACCCGCCAGCCACGGATTTCGTGGTCGGCCTCGATCGTCGCGCCATGACGCCGGGCAACCTCGGCATGGGCCGCCACGCAGGCCTCCACGGCAAGATGGCCGGCCTCCGCCTCGAACACCGCCTCCCAGTCGTCGGGCATCCGCAGCGCGGGCCAGCGGGCCACCGCCTCCGCGGCCGTGAGCCGCTCGACGGCGAGGTCATGCTCCCGCGCCGACCGCAGGGTGCCGGCGATCACCGAGCCGCCGGGCGGGCCCGACGTGACGAGACCCGAGGCGGTGAGCAGTCGACGGCCCGTGGCCTGCTCCAGCTCCCGCCACGATTCACGGGCCCGCAGCAGCAGCGGCACGTAGTCGGGATGCTCGAAGTAGGCGAGGCGGATGAGGCGGGTTTGGCCGTGCGAACTGCCGCGGGCGTGGCCCACGGGAAAGCGATCGAGGGCCAGCACGGTGAGGCCGCGGCGCGAGAGCCAGGCCGCGGCGGCGGTTCCCATGCCACCGGCGCCCGCCACGATGACGTCGAACCGTCGCATCGGATGCCGGTCAGACCTTTTCGAGCTTCGTGATGCGTCCGGTATGCACCCATTCGGCCACGAAGATGTCGCCGTTGGGCGCGAAGCAGGCATCGTGGGGATGCACGAACTCGCCGTCGCGCCACTCCGCCGGCTGCCCGCGGAGGTTCTGCACCGTGTCGAGTCGCTCGACCGCCCGGCCGAGCCGGGCCACGATCTGGTTGTCGGGCCCCAGCAGCGTGACGCAGGCCTTCAGCTCCGGCACGAGCAGCAGCGTCCCGAGCGAGTCGATGTTGGCCGGGAGGCCGAAGCCGCCGAGCGTCTGCTTGTAGGAGCCGTCGAGGCCGAGGATCTGCAGGGTGTTGTGGGCGCGGTCGCAGACCACGAGCGTGGGCTGGCGGCCCTCGCGGCGGTCGATCCACAGGCCGTGCGGCGTGTCGAAGGTGCCCTCGCCCTTGCCCTCCCCGCCGAAGCTCGACACCCATTTCGCATCTTTATCGAAGCGGTGGATGCGGAACGAGCCGTAGCCGTCGGCCAGCAGGAAGCCGCCGTCGTCGAGGAAGGCGAAGTTGGTGGGCAGGAAGCCCTGGCGGTTCCACGTGGGCGTGGTGGAGACATCCTCGCCGGCCCCGTAGCAGCCCGCCTCCATCGGCGCCTTGCGAAACCAGACGATGTCACCGGCGAGCGTGAGCTTCGCCAGGGCCTTCACGCCCTGGTAGCCGCAGACGTAGAGGAACTCTTCGTTGCCCTCCTTGCGGACCTCGATGCCGTGGCCGCCCCCCTGGAACTCGCTGCCGAAGGCACGGACGAACTTCCCGGTCGGGTCGAACACGAAGATCGCCGGGTGATCCTTCTGCTCGCGCTGGCCCTCGTGGATCACGTAGAGGTTGCCGGCCGCGTCGAGGGCCACGCCGTGCGTGGTCTGCCAGGTGAAGCGGTCGGGCAGTTGCGGAAAATGATGCCTCACGCGGAAGCGGTGCTCGCCCTCGCCGATGATCGTCTCGGCGGCGAGCCGGCGGGAGCGGGCGGCCGCGGGGCGGGCGACGACAGCGGCTGCGGCGGCAACGCCGATGGCGGCGAACGAACGCCGGCTCAGGGGAGCGGCTGACGACGCGTTGGATGAAGACGAGCTCACGACAAGGCCTCCGGGGGATTGGGGAGGCCTAGAGACTACAGGAGCCGGTTCGCCCGGAACCAGTCGCCCGTCTCGCGGAGGCGGTCGTCGATCGGGGCCGCCGCCGTGAAGCCGAGTTGCTCCCGGGCCTTGCCCGACGAGGCGGCCCAGCTGCGGGCGGTGGCCTCGCGGAGCTTGTCGGGCGAGACGATGCTCGCATGGCCCAGGAGGTTCGACACCTTCTCGGCCACCGTCACGATCGGCAGCGCCGCGGCCGTGGGCACCGGCACCACCGCCACGCGGCGGCCGAGCGCCCGGGCCACCCGCCGCCCCAGATCGTCGTAGCCGGGGTGTTCGCGGTCGTCGCAGGCGTGGTAGACGCCGGAGCCGTCGTGGCGGTCGCCGGCGGGCGGCGCCATCCGCTCGCCGCGATTCGCCGCCGCGACCACCAGGTCGACGAGGTCCGACACGTGGATCAGCGAGAGCGGCACCTTGCGGACGCCCATCGGCAGGTGGAGCCGCATCCCGTCGATCATCTTGTAGAGGGTGAGGATCTTCGGGTCGTGCGGACCGAACACGACGCCGGGCTGCACGGCGGTGGCCGGGAGACGGCCTGCCCGCCGCCGGAGTTCGACCTCGCCCGCGAGCTTGCTGGCCCCGTAGTCGGAGACCGGCGCGAACGAGTCGCGCTCGTCGCGGACGGCGCGGCCGCGGGGAGGCGGACCGGCGGCCGCGAGCGACGACACGTGCACGAGCACCGGGGGTGTCTCGAGGGCCGCGCAGGCGTCGGCCAAGGCACCGACGGCCGACCCATTGATCGCGAAGAGTTCCGCCCGGCTGCGGGCGGCGCACAGACCACCCACGTTGAACACCGCATCGCAGCCGTCCAGCGAGCCTTGCCAGCGCGACACGTCGTCGAGCGAACCGGTGACGAGGCGGATGCCGTCGCGGTCGAGATGGGCCGCGCGGGCCGGCGAGCGGACGAGGCAGCGAACCTCGCAGCCGCGGGCCAGCAGGAGGTCGACGAGATGACGGCCGATGAAGCCGGTGGCGCCGGTGATGAAGGCGGTGCGCATGGGAAAGCCCCGGGGTCGAGTGGGTGGGCTATTCCTGCCGCGAAAACGCCTCCTGCTCCGCCAACAATGATTCGCGGGCGGTCAAACGCAAGTCGGGGCTTGGCCGGGGGTGCTGCCCGGGGCGTTTGGAAGCCAATTGCGTGAGCGATGCCTTGGGAAGCCCACTCTTGTAAGCGATGCCTTGGGGAGCCCAATCGCGTAAGCGATGGGGACAGCGTCACCGGTGCCGCACGCTCGGGGCTGCCAGTGCCCCGTCGCCGGACGTTCGCTGCGGCCCTCCAGGCCTGCGCTCTCTCGATGCTGACTGCGCTTCGGCATCCTGCCTCCGAAAAAGCCGACCGGCCGTAAGGCCGCGGGCT
>JBJTDZ010000123.1:0-11251 GCA_046092585.1 Pirellulales bacterium
ACCGCCAAAACCCCCTCGCCCCCGCGGGTGCCCCCCGCGGGTAAACCCCCTCTTGTGTGGGATGGGGACCGCTTCACGGGTGACGCGGGCTCGGGGCTGCCAATGCCCCGTCGCCGGACATTCGCGGCGGGCATCATGCCCGCCGCTCACTCGATGCTGACTGCGCTCCGGCATCCATGCCTCCGCTGGTCAGCAACGCCGGCGACGGGGCATTGGCAGCCCCGAGCCCGCGTCACCGGTGACGCTGTCCCCATCGCTCACAAGAGTGGGTTTCCCGGCGGGGACCTCCGGCGGGAGCGAGGGGTTTTTGGCGGATCAGCGACTCGTGAGCCAGCCCGCGTGCCGCAACGCCCGCTCGATCCAGGGCGCTGTCCAGGGATTCCATGTGGGGTAGGCCGCCGAGAGCGTTGAAAGGCCGAGCAGCAGGAGGCCGACTGCCCGGCCCGCCCTGCTGCGGGTGAGGACATCGGCCGCAGGCACCGTGGCCACGGCCCAGAGCGGGGCGAGCCAGAATGCCCAGCGGAATCCGCTCGTCATGCCGCCGTAGTTGCGATCGCTCTGTGGCCGGAGCAGGTAGAACGCGATCACGACCGCCGACGCCGCCGCGATGGCGAGGGCCAGGTCCGCTTCGCCGGCGGCGCCACGGCGACGGCGCGACGCCAGCAACGCCAGGCCCGGAATCACGAGCAGCCAGGCCGGCGTCAGCGACACGATCCCATGGTGCCCCACGAGGGCATGCCACGCGTAGGTCGCCGCCGAGGGCTCGCCACGGTCGATTCCCTGCGGCAGCCGCCAGTAACTCTCGAGCATCCGCCCGTTCGGGAGACGGATCGCGAAGTCGTACCAGTTGTCGGGGTTCCACGACTCCTCTGTCGCGGCGGCCTTCGCCGCGCGGATCGGCTCGGCCCGTTGCGCGTAGGCAGGCACGATCGTGCCGTGGGCGAGGTGGTTGGTGCCCAGTGCCGCCCCGGCCACCACCACCGCCGCCGGCAGTGCGGCGGTGAACGTGCGGCCGAGGTCGCAGCGGACGAGCACCACGGCCACGGCGGCCAGCCAGGCGACGGCGGGCAGTTCGAAGGCTGCCGCCAGCGCCGTCGTCAGCCCGGCCAACGCGAACACGCCCCACGAGCGGTCGCCGCGGCAGCGAATGCGATGGGTGAACCAGAGGCTCGCCGCCGCCGCCGCCGCCGCGGGCAGGTGGTTGGTGAGCACCACGGCGAAGGTGCCGAGGAAGGTGCCGCCGGCGATGACGGCCGCCGCCCAGAGCCTGCCCGCATCCGACGAGCCCACGTGCTCGATCGTGCGGAACGAGAACGCGAGCACGATCGCCAGCGGCACCAGCGAGCAGGCCACCAAGAGCATGCGGCCCACCTCGAAGGGATGGTCGCCGAGCGTCCAGCCGGTGAGCCGGTGGATGAGCCAGTAGGGGCCGGCCGCCAGCACGGACAGGAGCGGCGGCTTGCTCGAATAGAGGTGGAGTCGGCCGGCCGCGTCGGGGTGCACGACGACGTCGATCGAATCCCAGCCGGGCTCGACCACCACGTCCTCGAGCGCGAAGGTGCCCCTCTCGACCAGCGCCCGCACGGTGAGCCACCGGCTCCGATCGTTGCCCGAAAGGAAGGGCCTCACGAGTCGCTTCTCCCGCTCGATCCGCCCGCGGATCGCGGCCCGATCGACCGGCCCGCCGGCCTCGGCGGCCCGCGCCGCTGCCTCGTCGGCGAGCCGCGTCTCGAGCGCCGCCCGGTCGACGCTCGCGACCGCCGCGATCCGGCCGAGCCCGCCGCCGATCGCCACCGCCGCGAGGATGCCATACGCGGCCCGGCGGAGTGCACGCCGGCGGTCTCCCGGGTCGGCGGCATCCGGCGTCGCCGTGATCAGGGCCGCCATGCGGCCGAGGTCGGCGAGCCCGCGGAAGAAGCGGCCCATGCCGTACTTTGACACACCGCGGATCCGCGGGCGGTGTCGCACGGGCACCTCGACCACCTCGTGCCCGGCGAGCGAGACGAGCGTGGGGATGAAGCGGTGCAGGTCGGTGGTGAGCGACAGGTGGCGGGCGACGTCGCCCCGCAGTGCCTTGAGTCCGCAGTTGTGGTCGTGCAGCCGCAGGCCGGTGACCCAGTTGACCAGCAGGTTGAAGACACGCGAGGGGAGCGTCTTGTGCCAAGGGTCGAGCCGCGGCAGCTTCCAGCCGTTGACGAGCCCGACGGCGGGCCGCTCGTCGAGGATCCGCACCATCCGCGGAATCTCCGCGGGGTCGTCCTGGCCGTCGCCGTCGAGCATCACCACGTGCGTGCCGCGGCAGCGACGAAAGCCCGTCATCAGCGCGGCCGACTTGCCGAGGCCGGCGTCGTGTCGCTCGCCGTGCACCCGCTCGTCGCTCGCGGCCGCGGCCACGATCTCGCTCCACGAATCGTCACGCGAGCCGTCGTCGACGACGATCAACTCCCAGGCGAGGCCGGCGGCGTCGAGCCGCTCGCGGATCTCGGCGACGAGGGGGGCGATGTTGCCCGCTTCGTCGCGAACCGGAACCACCAGTGAGACGTCCGGATCTCGCATGGGCGGGAGTCGTGCGGGGCGCGGGGCGGGAATGGGGCGGAGGATACCCTCCGCGGCGACGTGGCCGCCATCCCGCGACTCCGCGGCGATCCGCCGGCGAAGGCCGCGGGGTACACTCCGTGCTGCCGCGATCCTCCCGTCGGGGGGCGGCCGTCCGCACCAGGAACCGCCCCGCCATGACCCGACTCGTCTCGTTCGGCGTGCTGCTCGGGCTCGTCGTCCTCTTCGGCGTGCTCTCGCTGCGGGTGATGGCGGGATTCCTGCTGCCGATGCTGCTGGCAGCGATGCTCGTGGTGATTTTCGGCCCGCTGCATCGCACGATCCGCGACCGTACCCGCTGGCCCGACTGGGCGGCCGCCGCGCTGACCACGCTGCTCGTGGTGCTCATCGTGCTGGCGCCGGTCGCCCTCCTGGTGTTCCGGGCCGGCGGCGAGGCGGTGGCGACCTTTCGCAGGCCCGAGGGGCTCAAGCTCGACCCGCACGTGCTCGACGGCCTCGTGGCGTGGTTCAACGAGGCCACCGGGATGCACGTGACCGCCGACAGCGTGAATGCCGAGATCAAGCGGCTCGTCGAGGACTGGTTCGGGCCGATCGCGGCCCGCGCGCCGGCGGTGGTCGCCAAAATCCTCGTCGGGGCGATCGTGACCATCGTCAGCCTCTTCTACTTCTTCGCCGACGGCGGCCGGATGATCGAGGCGGTGACCCGCCTGGTGCCGCTCGACCGGCGCTACCAGTGGCAGTTGCTCGAGGAGTTTGCGGAGGTCAGTCGCGCGGTCGTGAGCTCGATCCTGTTGGCGGCCGTGGTGCAGGCGGTGCTCGCCGGCCTCGGCTTCTACGTGGCGGGGCTCGGCAAGGTGTTCCTGCTCACGCTGCTCACCTTTTTCGGGGCGCTCGTGCCGATCGCGGGCGCGGCGATCGTCTGGGGGGCGGCCAGCCTCTACCTGCTCTTCTTCGAGAAGAACACCTGGGCGGCCGCCGGCCTGGCCCTCTGGGGCATGGGCGTGGTGTCCACCGTCGACAACATCATCAAGCCGATCGTGCTCCACGGGCAGTCGAAGCTCCACCCGCTGCTGGCGCTCTTGAGCGTGCTCGGGGGCGTCGGGGCGCTGGGCCCGATCGGGATCTTCGTGGGCCCGATCGCCGTGGCCTTTCTTCAGGCCGCGCTCACCATGCTCCAGGCCGAGATCGAGAGCCTCGCCGACGAGAATCGCCGCACGGGCGTCGCAGGAATCGGCCGTCCGCCAGGGGGGACGGGGAGCACGCCCCCGACCGGGCTTGCATAGCAGGGGGGCGCGAGGGTGGAATCGTGGGTCGTCGACGGTCGGCGACATGCCCCGGGCCCCTGGTGGCCCTCCCGAGAAAGGATCGAAGATGGTTGAGTTCGTGCTGGCGGTGGCGACGCTTCTCGCCACGGGCATCGAGGCGGCATACGTGCCGGCCGATGGGGGCGGCGGTGACTATCTCATGCGGGTCGAGCCCGACCTGCTCAAGTCGTCGAGTCCCTACCAGTTCACCAGCGACCTGCCGGCCGACGCCCGCGACGTTCGTCGCGTGCGGATCTTCGTGGGCGATGCCTGGCCGCCGGCCGTGGAGCGGGCGGTGATCGAGGCCTCGCGGACATCGCGGAAAGCGGCGCCGGTTGCCGTCACCTCGGCCCGACTTGCCGACGCAGCCCCGCCGGGAATGGGCACGACGGCCGAGAAGCCGTGGGGCTGGCTGATCGGCAGCCTGATCGCCCTCTTTCTCTCACTGGGCGCCAACGGCTACCTGAGCATGCTGCTCGCGCAGATGCGGCAGCGGTATCTCCGCGACGTGCAGCAGGGCATGCTGGAGGCCTGATCCGCCGGCCGGCTGCGGCCAGCACACACGCAGAGCGTGAGGGCGGGCCGTGTGTGCTGGGTCGCCGGCCGGGAAGCATGCTCTTCGTCGGCGGACTTTGCCGATGCATGCTCCTGGGTTCATGGCATCTCGTGGGTGTCAGGCAAAGTTCACCTCCTCCTGCGCGTGCCTCTCGGCCGGCTCCTCGATTGCCGTGCCTGGAAGCACAACCGCGAGAGCGGTACGACTGCGGTGGCGCTGTCCCCATCGCTTACGCGATTGGGCTTCCCGCGACGCGAATGCCCGGCGACGGGGTAGGAGCAGCGGCTTAGGTGCGACGGCGACCGCGAGTGCGACGCTGGCCGGGCTCGGGGGCTGTGGCCGCTGCACCGAAGAAGAAGGCCTCGGCAGGCCAGAGATCGCCGTCAGCGACCGGGGCTGCCGGCTCCGCGGGAACGGGTGCCACCGGCTCGACCCGCGGTGCCACCACCGGTGCGGGGGCGGAAGCCGGCGCGGCGTCGACGATCGCCGCGGGCGCGTGACGCCAGAGCGGCATCGGATCGGTGAATGATCGCACGTGGGCGCCGGCACCGGCGAAGATGCGGGCGACGTGTTCGTGGCAGGTGAGCACGAGCATCTGCCGATCGGAGGCCTGCTCGGCGATGAACTCCACGAGCACCCGCGCCGCCGACCGGGCCCGGGCGTCGTCGAAGTTGACCAGGGCGTCGTCCATCACCACCGGCAGGCTCACGTCGTGGCGGCCGAGGTCGCGGATCAGGGCCAGCCGCAGCGCCAGGAAGACCTGCTCGCGGGTGCCGCGGCTGAGCCGCTCGGGATTCCAGATCTCGCCGTCGGAGTCGTGCACCTCGAGGCGGGCCTCGTCGATGGCGGTCGTGATCGATGGGTAGCGGCCGTCGGTGAGCCGGGCGAGCCACCGCGACGCCTCCCGTAGCACGGGCGGCTGGTGGTCGCGGGCCACGGCGGCCCGCGTCTGCTCGAGGAGCACGTGCGCCTGGTGGAGCAGACGGCGGCGATCCTGCTGCTGGAGAATCCCCTCCTCGACCGTCGCGAGTTCGGCCTGCAGGCTCTCGAGCGAATGGTCGGCGGCAGCCGCCTCCACCCGCGCGGTCACCGTCTGCCGTCGCTCCGTGGCATGCGCCAGCGACGTGCGGTGACGCTGCGTCACCTCGCGGGCCTCGGCCAGCCGGCGGGCGAGCGGCACCACGTGCGCCTCGGCCAGCCAGCGGTCGATCTCGGGGGGCTGTGTCGTCCGCCGCCTCGCCTCCGACCAGGCGATCTCCGCCGCCGAGGCCGCGGCCCGGGCCTCCTCGTATTCCGGACGGCGGTCGACCTTGGCGAGAAAATCCCGCTCCGTCTCCACGCCCCAGCGGACGAAGAAATCCTTCACCGTCCGCTCTGCCACCCGCACCTGCCGCACCGCGTGGCGATGGCGGCGCCGGGCCGATTCGAGACGCCTGGCGAGCTGGCTGCGGCGGCGGATCGCCGTCCGCTCCGCGTCGAGACGTTCCTGCAGGAGCTTCACGTGCTCGGCCGGCGTCGACTCGGGCGTGATCTCGCACTCGACGAGCACCTCGTCGACGCGCCGCGCGAAGGAGGCGAGCTCCTCGCGCTTGTGGCGGGCCTCCTCCGAGAGCCGGCGACGATCGTCGTCGAGCGTGAGCAGCGTATGGCGATGCGCCGCGATCTGCCGCACCTCGCGCGGGGAGAGCGTGGTGGGAAGGCCACGGTGCGCCAACGCCTTCTTCCAGCGGCTCCGCGCCGTGACGCGGGCCTCGATCGCCCGCTTCACCGCCTGTTCGGCGAGCGTGACCCGGTCGGCGAGCACGTGCACGGATCCCTCGCGGGCCAGCAGGTCTTCGAGGCGATCGACTTCGGCCTGGGCCTGGGCGAGCCGCCGCTCGAGCGACGTGGCCGCGTCGGCCGGCAGTGTGCCATCGAGCGATTCGCACTCCTCGAGGAGTTCGTTCCGCTGACGTTTCGCGATGGCGAGTTGCCGTCGCAGGGCATCGAGCCGGATCGTGGTGCCCTTGTCGAGCGACCAGGTCGTGACGGAGGCGACGCCGGCGCCGGCGAGGCCGAGCGCCGCCATCACGTAGGCCATCGAGCCCGTGACCTCTCCGGGCAGGAGCAGCCCGGAGAGCAGCATGCCCACGCCGATCGTGAACAGCGCCCCGAGGCCGAGCAGCCATGGTGCCGGCACGAGCTGGCTGCCGACACCCTCGGCCACTTCCCCGTCGAGCCGGGCGATCGTGCGGTCGAGTTCGGCGAGCTGGTCGCCGGCCGAGATCCGCTTGCGAAGCGTGACGACGCGGGCGGTCGCCTGCTCGAGCGCGTCGCCGATGGTCAGTCCGGCAAGCGTTCCGCCCGCCCCCTTCACGGAGCCGCGGGTGTCGTCGAGCGACCGCCGCGCCTCGGCCAGGGCCCGCCTCGCCTCCACCACCTCGCGGGCCGCCCGGCTGCAGTCGCGGGCCCTCGCCCGCAGCGGGCCGAACGACAGGGCGAAGCCCTCGGGCAGGATCACGTCGGGAATCGCGGCACCCTCGGCGTCGAGCGAGGCGGCGATCGGCACCACCCGCGAGAGGCCGGCGATGCCCACCTGCTCGCCGAAGCGGCGGGCGGCGAGCAGGGCATGAGCTTCGGCACGGGTGGCCTCCGCCTCGAGCCGCTCGAGCCGCGGTGCGTCGTCGAGCAGCGCGGCGACGACGGCCCGCTTCCGCCATACGGCCGTCTCGGCCGGCAGGTCGCGGAGCTGGCGGGCGCAACGGCCGCGCAGCTTCTTGCGCTTGGCCGCCAGCCGCTCGAACCGGCGCAGCCGGCGGTTGGCCAGTCGCCACGAGTCGCGGTCGGCGTGCACGAGCGGCACCGCTTCGAGCGCTGCCAGCCGCTCGGCCGTCCTCCGCCACTCCGCGTAGAGGGGCTCGATGGCCACGACGCCGCGGACGACGTCCTCGGCCTCGACGGCGGCGGTGATCCGGGGCTCGATGGCGACGATCTCGGCGTCGAGGTGGGCGAGTTCCGACCACAAGCCGCCGGCGACGAGCGCCGGCGCTCCGGCGGCGGCGAGCCGTTCGAGGATGTCGCGGCGGCGGGCCTCGAGCGCCACCAGCGGCGAGACCGTGGCGTCGGTCGAATCAAGCCGCTGCATCGCCTCGCGGAGATGGGAGAGCACGCGGGCGACCGTCGAACGGTCGAGGCCCGCGGCGAGTTCGTAGAGCCGGCGGCCGCAGCCCTCCGGCTCGAGCGTGCGGAGTTCGTGGAGCTCGTCGAGCCCGAAGGCCATGACGGCCGTGAAGGTGGTCTCGTCGATGTCGCCGACCACGTCCTGCAGGTAGATCCTGGGGCCCTCGCCGCCGGCATGCCGTGGGTCGACGTCGGCGATGCGGATCAGGTCGCCGGCGTCGCCGCCGAGCCCCACCACGTCGTCGGCATAACTGTCGTTGGTGAGCGTCGCGAGATCGGGCCCCTCGTGCCGCCGCTCGATCGCGATCAGCGTCTGCTCCGGCGGCATCCGCACCAGCAGCCTGCCCGCGCAGGGCCGGCGGGCGTCGAGCACCCCGCGACGGAACAGCCCCTCGTAGCCGAAGAAGACCGCGCGGACGAACTCGAGCAACGTGGTCTTGCCGGTCTCGTTGGTGCCGTAGAGCACCTGCACGCCGGGGCCGAGGCGGTCGATGGTCGAGCGCGAGAGGGCGCCGAATCGTTCGATCTCGATGCGTTCGATGAACATGCGATGAGTTCCGCGTGATGATCAGGGGCGATTGCTGCCGGCATGCCGGTGGTCAGACCGACTCGATCAGTTCGAGGGCAAGCCATCCTGCCTCGCGAGCCTCGGCGACCGGGATCGCCTCCGACTCCTCGACGAGGGTGACGATGTCGGCGAGCGCCGACGAGAATGACGTGGTCGATCCCGGCCGGCTGCCGGAGCGGGCATGGCCGAGCGGCGCGAGCGACTCCGTCGGCTCGGCCACGAGGTCGCGGCACCACACGCGAAAGGTGCGGCTGTCGTAGAGTCCGCGGAGCCGCGCCAGTGTCTCGGCCGCGATCTCGCCCACACGAACGCGGCGGTCCACGCTCGTGCCGCAGGCGACCGAGCAGCGAACGAGTTCAAGGGCCGTGTCGCGGTCGTGCGGGAGTTTTTCCAGGGCGGCCCAGATCACGGTGGCGAGTTCCTCGTCGCCGCCGGCGGGCGACTCGACCGTTACGGTTTTCCAGGCCACGTGGGCCGTGGGAGCCTCGCGCCACGAGCCCCGCCAGTCGGCGGCCGGCGCAGCGAACCCGTCGGCGAGCGATCCGTCGTCGGCGTCGCGGTCGAGCAGCGTGAGGGTGCGGCAGGCGCCGGCCGACGCCTCGTCCGCCGAGCGGGCCTGCAGTGCCGGCAGGAAGTGCACGCCCGGCGGCAGGTCCTGCCGGCGTCGCGAGGCCCAGATCCAGAAGCCTCCCGGCTGCGACCATGCGGCCGACGCGGAGGCCGCGGTGGCGAAGGCCGCGGCCGAGGGCGTCGTCCGTGGCTGCGGCGGCACGCCGAACTCTGGCTCACCGAACGTGGTGCGCTCGGGATTCCAGAGGGCGTTGTCCCAGCCGATGATGATCCTTCGATGGAGCGGGGTGGCGGCGCCCGTCACGGCATCGATGGCGCGGGCTCCGGCCGGTCCGTGGGCCGAGATGATTTCGACCCGCAGGCCGCGTACGTCGAACTCCAGCGCCGCGGCAGGGGTGACAAAGGCGAGCCCGACCGGTTCACCGAGCATGCGGGCCACGTCGTGGCAGAAGGCGGAGTCGTCGGCCACCAGCACCGTGCGGCACCCGTGGTCGGCGAGCCCGACGATCAGCCGCCGCAGCCGCGCGGCCTGGGCGGGGCTTGCCCGCGTGGGATCGAGCAGACGCCCGCAGATCACGAACGCCGAAGCCTGGGACTGCCGAGCCTCTGCGGCGGCAGACTCGAGCGCCGCCATCGCCGCCGAGGCGATCACCTCGACCACCTGGGGCGGCGCCCCCTCGGGAACCATGAGCGGGCGATGGATCGCCGGATCGAAGGCGAAGACGATGTCGGCCATGGCCGCTGCCCTCCGTGGCGCGAGGAAACGCAGGAAAGATGGGGGCAATGTAACGCCACCCGCCCGAACGCCGCCACGTCAAAAAAACCGCCGTCACGAAAGCGTTTCGGCGGTGGGTACGAGGCTACGTGGTGAGCGGGGGAGGCGACGCGGCGAAGTCGGCGGCGACCCGCGTTGCCCACGTCTCGTCGCCCGCCGCCGGGCCGATCGCCGCGAGCACGCGGCTGCGCAGGAGCACGCCCTTCTCGAGCGCCGCGGAGAACAGCGGGCACGAGACCAGGGCGTGGCCGCCGTCGTGTCGCAGGTCGATGCCGCGGCGATCCTGCGGATGCACGGCGACCAGCACGCTCGTCGCCCTGCCCGCCGCGGCGGCACGGCGGACGAGCACCGCGGTCGCCGCGGCCGGCGCCGGTGCGCCGCGATCCAGCGGCCGCCAGGCGCCTTCATCGTTCACGAGTACGTCGGTCGCCTCGATCCGCCCCTCGACCGACAGCGTGGCATCGCTCTCGAGCAGCGCGGTCTGGGCCGACACGATCGCCTCCCACGACGCGATGCCGGGCGATGGCGTGTCGGCACGCCACATCACCGTGGCCCGGAGGCGGCGACGGTCGGCCGTCTCGTAGACGGCCACCGTGTCGGCGGCACGCTGCCAGTGATCCACGGGCGGCAGCGGCGTCGCGGCCAGGCCGATCCCCAAGAGACGGTCGACGTGGCCTGGCGACTCGGCCGCGATGCCCAGCGACGGCTGCCGCAGGTCGAGCGTCGCGGTGAGGTCGCCCGCGTGGAGCGTGGCCACGAGATCGGCGAGCGACCACGATGGACGGGCATGAGATGGCGTCATGGACGACGATTGTAGCGACGGGGCTGCTACACTCGCAGCCTCTCTCGATTCCTCCCTGTGGGCGATGCGTCGATGTCCGCGGCTGATCCGCTTGTCGTATGCGAAACCGCGGCCCGCGCCGCCGGCCGTGTGCTCGGCGACTGGGTCGGCCGCTTCGCCGCCACCCAGAAGGGCCCGCGCGATCTCGTGACGGAGGCGGATCACGCCGCGCAGGCGGAGGTTCGCCGCGTGGTGCTCGGGGCGTTTCCGGAGCACGGCTTCGTGGGCGAGGAAGGGGAGCCGGGGCGGCCGTCGTTGCCGCCCGGGCAGCCCGGGCACGCGGGCTCGGGCATTCGCTGGATCGTCGATCCGCTCGACGGCACGAGCAATTACGTGCACGGCTTTCCCGCCTACTGCGTGTCGGTGGCGCTCGCGGATGCGGACGACCTGCTCGTGGGCACGATCTACGATCCGATCCGCGACGAGTGCTTTTCCGCGCGGCGCGGCGCGGGCGCCTCGCTCGACGGGCGACCGGTGCGTGCGGCCACCGCGACGGACCCGGGCGATGCGATCGCCGCGGTCAGTTTTCCGCCACGCGTCACGGCGGATGCACCCGCGGTCGCCGACTTCCTCGCGGTGCTGCCGCACCTCCATTCGGTGCGCCGCACCGGCTCCACGGCGCTCAACCTCGCCTGGCTCGCCTGCGGAAGGCTGCACGCGTTCTGGGTGCGCAGGATCGCCTGCTGGGACGTCGCCGCGGGAATGCTCCTCGTGCGCGAGTCCGGCGGGGTCGTCGGGCCGTTCGTGGCCGGCACACCCTGCGGCGACACGCCGCCGCTCGACGATCCGGCGCTCATCGCTGCCTGCACGCCGGAGCTGCTCACGTCGATCCGCGGCATGCTCCGGTGACGTCGCGGGGAAAGGGCGTCGGGCACCGACCGGCGGAATACGCCCGTTTCGACGCCCCGGCACGGGTCTGTCG
>JBJTDZ010000124.1:0-10496 GCA_046092585.1 Pirellulales bacterium
TGGAGTTCTCATCGCTGAACCGCAGGTAGGCGACCGCAAGGGCGATCCAGGCGATCGGCGTACCGCCCGGACGGAAGACCTCGGCGTGCTGCTGCCGGAACCGCCGTTCGAAGTCGTCGGCCATGGCCGCGATCGTGGCGGGGTCGACCGCCGGGACCGCGGCCGTTCCGACAAGGTCGGGCCAGAGCCGGGCTTGGACCTCGAGGTAGGTGCGGGCCAGATCCATGAGCCCGGACCGCTCGGGCAGGCCGAAGTCGGCACTGCGAACCCGGCCGCGGCCGGTCGAGGGGAGGGCGGGGGAGGAGGAATCGTCAAACGAAAACGAGCCGGCTCCGCCGGCGTTGGAGCAAATGTCCATGATGGGTGTGTTCCGCGGGGCGAACCGATGGTTCGCCAACCGTGGGAGACACGGGCCGTGAGGCGGTCACGTGAGGGCCATTGCGGTCCGTCATGCGACCGTCCTCCCAGCGGCACCCTCGACCACCAGCCGCAGCACTTCCTGCCCCTCGAATTCGAGGTATTCAGGGAAGATCGCGAGCGTGGCGATGTCGAAGGGGCCCCGGTTATACTTGGCCTGTCGGGAGTCGCCCCGACTTGTTTGTATGAAGGCGCGGTGACGGCGGCGGCCGGACATGCCCGAACTGTCACGGTTTTATGGTGTTCGGATCACGATGAACTTCGTGGATCACGCTCCCCCACATTTTCACGCATCGTACGGTGAGGATGAGGCCCAGGTGGCGATCGCCACGGGTGAAGTCATAGGAGGCACGCTGCCTCGCCGGGCAGCCGCGATGATCAAGGAGTGGGCCGAGCTGCACCGCGCTGAATTGGAAGACAACTGGCGTCGTCGTGAAAAGCTGCTGCCGCTGAACAGGATCGCCCCGCTGCCATGAAGCCAACCGTGAAGGATATTCGCGTAGCAGGCCGCCATCGGCTTGCCGTGGCCTACGAAGACGGTCTCGCTGCGACACTCGACTTCTCCGAGTACCTGACCTTGCATGTGGGGCCGATCATCGAGCCGTTGCGCGACCAAGAGATCTTCGCGACGGTTCAACTCGACCACGGGGCGGTGACGTGGTCGACCGGATTCGACATTTGCCCAGACGTGCTGCGATTCTGGTGCGAGCAGGGCCGAGTCTGTGCGGATCAGGAGACGGATGCTTATTTCGAGTCGCAGCGACTGCTTTCCACCCAGTGAACGAGTCGAGAGGTCGCAGGTTCAAGTCCTGGCGCCCCGACTTTATGGAGTCGCACAGTATCGAGGCTGCTTCCGGCCGTTACCGCACGAGCAGGATATTCGTGAAGCGGCCCGATTCGCCGAGTGATTCCCAGAGATCGGTCGCCTGCGACACGGGCCGCCAGGCGGGCGGCTGGCCGGCGTGGAGCTCGGTGAATCGCGTCCAGATCGTGCCGAGCAGTGCCGTGATCTCCGCGGCCGTCGTGCCGGCCCGCAGCATGCCGTAGGGCCAAAATTCGAGGACGCTCGGCCACGCCGCTGCGGAGAGCGTGGCGAGGCCGCCGCGAAGGATGGCGGCCTCGAATCCCTGCACGTCCATCCAGCAGAGGCCGGTGGTATCTCGGAAGGCCGGACGGGAGCGGCGGATCACGTCGTCGAGCGTTCGCATCGGCACGCGGATCACCCTCCGCGCAGACTCACCGTAGCGGTCGACGCCAGCCGCCGGACGATCGTGACGCACCCGATGGTCGCCGCAGTTCTCGGGGCTGAGCTCGAAGCGGCACACACCGCGACGATCCCCGAGCGCCACCGGATGAAGTTCGAACCGGTCTTCCAGGCCGTTGAGGCGGACGTTTGCCGCGAGGAGCGCGAAGTTCACCGGATCGGGCTCGACGGCAATGCAGCGGCCGACGAGGCCGCTGGCCACCGCCTGCAGCCCGATGAGGCCGACGTTGGCGCCGATGTCGAGCAGGGTGGCGGACGACAGCGGTGAGCCGGTCACCGCGGCCACCGTCTGCACCGCCTGCTCGAGCACTGGATACTCCCAGTGCAGGTCGTTGATGAGGGCGGGCGTGATCGTCTGTTCGTGTGCCAGAACCTCGAACTGGGCGTGCAGCCCGAGCACGATCCGCGTCTGCCGCCGGCGGCGGAGCCGGCCGAGCCGGCAGCGGGCCCGCGTTTCGGCAACCCATTCAGGCAGCCGGCGCCATAGCCGGTGTGGACGCGCGAGCCAGTGCCACGCTGTGCGCGGCCCGGCGGCTTCCAGCTGCAGGCGGCGGGCGTGCGACGCGTCGGCGGCCGCAACCCGGGCGACAAGCCGCTCGGCGCGGGTCTGCTTCAGCTGGTGCTCGAGCGCCGCGAGCCGTGCCGACGGGGGGCCGAACAGCGAATCGACCGCCCGGTTGTGCGACACCGCGACCGTGATCGGGCAGCGGTCGTCGAACGCGGCCGCGATCAGGCCATCACCACTGAACGACTCTTCGACCGAATGTTCGGCGACGATCCGGCCGCCGTGATCCCTGATCCAGGCGAGGCACGTGTCGTGCGTGAGGAAGTCGCCCGAGATCATCTGGTCGTGTGTCGAGACGACGAGCGTGGAGATGCGTCGCTGGGCGAGGGTCTCTCGGGCCCCCTCCAGCATCGCCAACTCGGCCCCCTGGATATCGGCGAGCAGCACGTCGATCCGCTCGCAGCCTTCCTGCGTCACGAGTGAGTCGACACTCACCCGCGGCACCTGCCGGATCACCCCGTCGGTGTTGCAGAGGAAGTCGGAGGGTTCGCCCGGCTGGTCGGCGACGGCCGCCTGGAGAAAGCGGCCCGTGCGGCGGTTGAGCGCGTAGTTGTATTGCCCGATCGCCAGGCAGTTTGGGTCCGGCTCCACGAGGATCGTCCGCCCGTGCGGAAACCGGCTCAGGAACCAGAGCCCGTAGTACGCCCAGTAAGCGCCGAGCTCCACCATCGTGGCCGCGTCAGGTAGGGCCGCGAGAATCTCGTGGAACACGAGCTCCTCCTGTGGCTCGTGGTGGCCCTCGAGCTGCTCGATGATTCGCGTCATCCACGGGCCGTAGTAGCCGTCGCGGGCGACGAGCACGCCGTTGTGCATCACCTGCACCGGCCAGGGCCTAGCGTCACGGATGCTGCCGGCTCCCGGCTGCTTGGGAATACTCCGGCTGTCGCTGCACCTGATGGTGATGGCGATTCGGCGAAGCGCTGCCTCGTCGACCGGCAGGGCTCCGAGCACGTCGAGATACGCGGGATAGGACATGGCGACGGGGGGGGCGACGGATGCACCTGATACGGATCACCCTCGAGCCTTAGGCTGTCCGCATCGCTTGCGCGATTGGGCTTCCCGATGCAGGAAGCGTAACCGCGTGAGCGGTACGACTGCCGTGGCGTTGAGGTGACCTCGCATTCGAGCCCGAAGCTCAAGTGCGACCCGTCTGAGGTGACGAATCCACGCCGTATTCTTGCGGATGGCGGGTTTTCCCGCCACGGGAACTCAAGGCGACTGGTGCCGCGGCTCGCCGAAGCCACCGGGCCGAACGAGGGAGTCCTGGTCGACGCCGAGTCGTCGACTCCAGCCTGCGAAGGCAACGCACACGAGCAGGAACCCCCACGGCAACAGTCCGACGACGGCCCGGAAGCAGTTGGCCTCGCCGACGATTCGGGCGCTGGCCGCCGTCGCGGCGGCGAATGCGAGGCAGCCGAGACCGTAGCCGACGTTCACCGCGAGGCCGTTGGCCCGGGCACTGGCTCCGAGCGCGAGCCGCCGCAGCGGCCCTGCCACCGCCAAGCCCAGCAGGGCCGACGCCGCGCTGACCAGGCCGAAGGCTGCTGTGGGGATGTCGATCTCGGCATAGATTTCACTCGACACCACGAGCACCTGCCGGAGCGGGAGGTCGGTGATCATGCCGGCCCGCACCTCGACGGTGAAACCGGGCGTCATCGCGAGCATCGCCCCAGGCTGGGCGAGGACCGACTCCCCGGCGGGCAGGTCGAGCCGCAACGCGGAGAACGCCGGACCGTGGAGCACCTCGTGCCGCATGCCGCTCATTTCCGATCGCCCATTGCGGCGCGGAGCCCTGCGTCAGACGTCCGCATCCACCTGGCTGCTCATCCGGTTTCGCACGGCGTAGCTCACGAAGCCGATCGCCAGGAGAATGCCGAGGAAGATGAACAGGGCCACCAGTCAGCTCACGCCGAACACCTCGGAGATCGTCGTCACGCAGATGCCGTAGATGACGATCCGGATGAACCAGCGCACCATCGACCCGATGCCGCCGCCTCGCGCGGCCAAGAGCGTGAAGCCCGATCGGCCATGCAAAACCCTCTTCCCAGGAAGCCGCGACGCCGAAACGCGGGCTGCGGAAGGCCCTTCATCGGAGGGGTTTATGCGCGGCGGGGGGCTCCGCCCGCAACGCCGTCGGCGTCACGCCAGGATGTCGGTCAGCACGCTGGCCCGCTCGACGCCGGTCAGCTTCGCGTCGAGTCCCTGGAACTTGACGCTGAAGGCTTCGTGCTGGATGCCCATCAGGTGGAGCATGGTGGCGTGGAGGTCGTGCACCGTGCAGACGTTCTCGACCGCCGCGTAGCCGAGGTCGTCGCTGGCGCCGTAGACGAGACCACCGCGGACGCCGCCGCCGGCCAGCCAAACGCTCATCGTCTTGTTGTGGTGGTCGCGGCCGTTGCCCTGCGACATCGGCGTGCGGCCGAACTCGCCCGCCCAGACGACGAGCGTGTCGTCGAGCATGCCGCGCCTCTTGAGGTCGGTGATCAGCGCCATGCACGCCCGGTCGATCTCCTCGGCCTTGAGCCTCACTCCCTCCTTCACCTCGCCGTGATGGTCCCAGTCCTTGTGGTAGAGCTGGATGAAGCGGACGCCCCGCTCGGCGAGCCGGCGGGCGAGGAGGCAGTTGGAGGCGAAGGAGCCGTCGCCCGGCGTGCAGCCGTAGAGCTCGAGCGTCCGCGGCGTCTCGGTGCCCATGTCCATCAGCTCGGGCACGCTCTCCTGCATCGCGAAGGCCATCTCGTACTGCGCGATCCGGGTGGCGATCTCCGGATCGCCCGTGACCGCATCGTGCTGGGCGTTGAGCATCGTGATCGCGCGGATGTCGGCCTGCTGGCGGTCGCGGGTGACGCCCGCGGGGTTCGAGAGATAGAGCACCGGGTCACCCTTCGACCGCAGCTGCACGCCCTGATAGCGGCTCGGCAGGAACCCGCTCGACCACTGCCGCGCGGCGATCGGCTGGTCCTGGCCGCCGCGGCCGAGCGAGGTGAGCACCACGAAGCCCGGGAGGTTTTCGGCGTCGCTGCCGAGGCCGTAGGTGACCCACGACCCCATGCTGGGCCGGCCCGCGATTTGCGAGCCGGTGTTCATGAACATGTGGGCCGGGTCGTGGTTGATCGCCTCGGTCGTCATCGAGCGGACGAGGCAGATGTCGCCGAGCACCGACCCGATGTGCGGGAAAAGCTTGCAGATCTGCGTGCCGTCGGGGCCCATCGGCCCAAAGGGGTGCTGCGGCCCGAAGCAGGTGAGCTGCTGGCCCTGCAGCTGCGCGAGCTGCTGCCCCTTCGTGAGGCTCTCCGGCATCGGCTTGCCGTCCATCTCGGCGAGCTTCGGCTTGTGGTCGAACGTCTCGAGGTGCGACGGGCCGCCGGCCATGGTGAGCCAGATCACCCGCCGCACCCGCTGCGGCAGCGGCAGCGGATTCACCACGCCCTGCCGGCCGGAAGGCACCGCGGCCCCCGACGCAGCCGCGACCGCCTCGGGGGCGACGAGCGACGCCAGGGCCACGGTGCCGAGCCCCTGGGCCGTACTGCCGAGGAACGCGCGGCGGCGGAGTCGGCGGTCGAGGATGTCCTGCGGATGGGCGGGCATGTCACGACCTCGTGATGGTCTCGTGGAGGTTGAAGAGCACGCGAACGAGATGGGTCCAGGCCGCGAGCTCCGCGGGATCGACGCCTTCGGGAACCGGTGCGATGCCGGCCTCGAGCAGCCTGCGGGCCGCCGCGGCATCGGCCCGATAGTGGGCGAGATGCCCGTCGACCAGCGGGACGAGCGTCTCCAGCTCCTCGATCCGCGGCTTTCGCTGCAGCACCTGCCCAAACGCCCAGGCGATCCGCTCCTCCGGCGGGCCGGCGCACTCCCGCATCATGCGCGCCGCGAGCACCCGCGCGGCCTCGACATAGGTCGGGTCGTTGAGCAGCACGAGAGCCTGCTGCGGGATGTTGGACCGTGTCCGTTCCGCACAGCACTCCTCGCGCGGGGGAGCGTCGAACGCGAGCATGCTCGGATGCAGGAACGAACGCTGCCACCAGGTGTAGAGGCCGCGGCGGTATTGCAGCTCCCCCCGGTCGAAGTCGTAGGACCGCTTCGGGAAGTTGAGGTTCTCCCAGTAGCCATCGGGCTGGTAGGGCTTCACGCTGGGGCCGCCGACCGTGCGGACGAGCAGCCCCGACGCTGCCAGCGCGTGGTCGCGGACGAACTCCGCGTCGATGCGCCACGCCGACTGCCGCCCGAGCTCGCGGTTAAGCGGGTCGGCGGCGAGGGCCGCCTGCGTGGCCACCGACGACTGGCGGTAGGTCGCGCTCGTCACGATCGTGCGGACCATGTGCTTCACGTCCCACTTCGAGTCGACGAACTCGCAGGCGAGCCAGTCGAGCAGCTCGGCGTGGACGGGGGGCTCGCCCTGCGCGCCCAGGTCGTCGAGCTTGCGCGACAGCCCCGCGCCGAAGAACTGCTTCCAGAGCCGGTTCACGAAGACGCGGGCCGTGAGCGGGTTGTCGGGGGAGACGAGCCACGTGGCCAGGTCGAGCCGGGTGAGTTCGCGGCCGTCCGCCGGGGCGGGCATGCCCTCCGTCAGGTAGCCGGGCAGCGCCGGCTTCACGACGTCGCCAGTCTCGTCCATCCAGTTGCCACGGTGCAGGATGCGGACGGTCCGCTTCGTGTCGGTGTGGACGCTCACGAGGCACCTCGGCAGCGAGCCATGGAATCCGTTCCTCGCCTGCTCGGCCTTGGCGACCCCCTCCTGCGCCGCCTTGACGAGGGCCTCCCGCTCGGCCTTCACCGCCGCCTCCTGCCCTGTCGGCGCCGGAGCTGCCACAGCCTGCGACGCGGCCTCGAGCCCGGCCTTCGCCTCCGCCACGGCCTTATCGAGCTCCGCGAGCCGGCCCGCCGCCTCGGGGTCGATCACCACCATCCCGTCCTCGACCTTGCCGATGCTCGGCTCCTGGATGTCGGCGAAGAATGCGCCGAGCGAGTAGAAGTCGCGCATCGTGAACGGGTCGAACTTGTGGTCGTGGCACTGCGCGCAGCCGGTGGTCTGCCCCAGCCACGCGGCGCCCACGGCCCGCACGCGGTCGGTGAGCATCCGCACCTCGTAGTCCTTGGGCTGGGCGCCCCCCTCCTCCGTCGTGAGCAGGAGCCGGTTGAAGCAAGAGGCGATCCGCGTGTCGGTCGTTGCATCGGGGAGGAGATCGCCCGCCAGTTGCTGGATGGTGAACCGATCGAAGGGCTCGTTCGCGTTGAAGCTCCGGATGACCCAGTCGCGGTAGGGCCAGACGTTGCGGGGGTTGTCGCTGTGGTAGCCGATCGTGTCGGCGTAGCGCACGACGTCGAGCCACCCGATCGCCATGCGCTCGCCGTAGTGCGGGCTCGCGAGCAGCCGGTCGACGAGTCTCTCGTAGGCGTCGGCCGCCGGGTCGCCCACAAAGGCGTCGACCTCCTCGGCAGTCGGCGGGAGCCCCGTGAGGTCGAAGGCGAGCCGGCGGATGAGCGACCGCCGGTCGGCCTCCGGTGACGGGACGATCCTCTGCGCCGCGAGCCGCGTTCGCACGAGATGGTCGATCGGCGACTGGCCGGCGGGCACGGCGGGCTTCACGGGCTTCTCGAAGGCCCAGTGCTTCCGGTATGTGGCTCCCTCCTCGACCCAGCGGGCGAGCAGGGCCTTTTGGTCCTCGCTGAGCGTCTTGTGCGCCGTCGGCGGCGGCATGACTTCCTCCGGATCACTCGACCGGATTCGCTCGACCAGGCCGCTTTCCGCCGCCGCCCCGGGCACGATCGCCCCCGCCTCGATGGCCGCGTCGCGAAGGTCGAGCCGCAGGTCGGCCTTGCGATTGCTGGCGTCGGGGCCGTGGCAGGCGAAGCAGTTGTCGGAGAGGACCGGGCGGATGTCGCGATTGAACTCGATCGCGGCATCGGCCGCGGCTGCGACGCCGGCGATCGCCGGCAGCAGGAGCAGCCCGGCGACGGGCCGGGAATACGTCCGCCGAGCCGCGGCAGTCGCGAATCGTCGAGCGAACGACGTGGTCACAGGAGGGCGCTCCTTTTCATCCGCGTCGAAAAAAGTGTCAGCACCCATTTGTTTGTCGGTCGCCGGAGGCGACACGACCCCGGACAAAGTCCGGGGTCTGCAGACAAATGACATTTTTTCCGCGAGATATCGAGAGCATACCTCCGCCGGCTTCGTCTTCGCAAGATTCGGGCCGGCGGGCCTCAGTGATCGCCTGCGGTTCGGTTTCGAGATCGTCTTGCGTCTCGCCGGCGGTGGCCAGCGACTTCGGCGGCCAGAAGGCGACGGCGAGGACGACCGCGGTGCCGAGCGCCATGAACGTCGGTGAGCCTGCCCTCATCTTTGATCCAGCGGGGGGTTGAGCGGGGTAGGGCAGGTCGATCAGCCAGGTGGGGCGGACGGCTCGCCGAAGCCACCGGGGCGAACGAGGGAGTCCTGGTCGACGCCGAGTCGTCGACTCCAGCCTGCGAAGGCAACGCACACGAGCAGGAACCCCCACGGCAACAGTCCGACGACGGCCCGGAAGCAGTTGGCCTCGCCGACGATTCAGGCGCTGGCCGCCGTCGCGGCGGCCCGGCCACCGCCAGCCCGACCAACGCCGATGCCGCGCTCACGAGGCCGAAGGCTGCCGTGGGGATGTCGATCTCGGCATAGATTTCACTCGACACCACGAGCACCTGCCGGATCGGGAGGTCGATGAGCACTCCGGCCATGATCATGAGCAGCACAAGCGGCTGCGTGAGGATCCAGCAGCCAGTGGCGGCGGTCTGGCGAAAGGCCGCCGTGAGTCCAGTCGCTGCAGCATGGCCGATGGACGGCAGGGCCCGGGGAGGCTCGCGCATGGCAATCGCGGCGGCGAACGCCCCGAGAGCCGATGCGAGCGTGAGCCAGATCGGCAGCCGGAACGTGTCGGCGCGGGTGAAGCCTCCGGCGAGGCCTGCACCATGCGCGAGGCTGTCGAGCAAGCCAGGATCGTAGACGAGGCTGCCCGTGACCATGCCGATGATCGTGACGATTCCACCATAGCGCAGCAGCTTCTCGAGCACGCGGGGCCACTCCCCCGCACGGCCGCAGGCAGCCAGTGACTCGAACGCGAGGGCCTCGTCGGCTCCTGAGATGAAGGCCTCGGCCGCACCGCTCACGACGCGGTTGGCCGCGAGTGCTGGCAGCACCCACACAGACGGCACCGGGACGAGCACGAGCAGGAGCATCTCGACGACCATCAGTGCTGCCCCGGCGACCAGGAGTCGCCGCCGGCCGATGAGGTCGGCAAGCGCTGCTGATGGCACCTCCAGCAAAACGATCGCCGCGGCCCAGATCGCGTTGAGCAGTGCGAACTCCGCGACCGTGATCCCGAAGTCGAGGAACATCACCAGGAACACGGGGTAATAGAACCGCGCATTGAAGAGGACGCGGAAAGCCACGAACAGGCCCACGTTCCGGTCGGCTGCCGCGAAGGACTGCTCGGTGGACGGTCGTGAGGCCATGGGGCAACAGGCGGGGGCGATCTCCGCCGCCCATCGTCGAAGGGCGACTCATTCGAGAGCGACCCGGATTCTACGCTTGAAACCTGCGACGCAGCTGCCGAACCGTGCCGCGGATACCCGCGAGTGCATGTCGGTCGAGCGAACCACGTGTCGGGGGTGTGTGGCTTTCGCCTGGCTTCCCGTCGCCCGGCCGTGCGGCGAAGATGCCGGCTTACGCGGCGCCCCGTGCAGCCACCCCCACCGAGTCTTTGTCCACGCCCGCCATGCACCCCGCCGCTCTTCCCGTCGATGAACTCCTGAAACACACCCGGGAGGTGCATGCCCGGCGCTCAGGCCCCGGCGGTCAGCATCGAAACAAGACCCAGACCGCCGTGGTGATCCTCCATAAGCCCACGGGGATTTCCGCTGAGGCCTCGGAACGCCGCAGCCAAGCCGAGAACCGCAGGGTAGCCCTCACGCGGCTCAGGATGAAACTGGCCGTCGAGCACAGGACCCCGACGAACCCCTCGGGGTCATCTGACCTCTGGCGCTCCCGAGCCCGGGGCGGAAAACTTGTGATCTCGGCCAGCCATGAAGATTTCCCGGCCCTCGTGGCAGAAGCCCTCGACCACCTGCAAGAAGCCCGGTGGCAGGTTTCCCCAACGGCAGAAACACTCGGCGTCACGACCTCGCAGCTCATGGGGCTGTTCAAGAAAGCCCCGATTGCTTGGGCGGCCGTGAACAAGCACCGGCTGGCCGTGGGCTTGCCGGCGCTCAAGTAGC
>JBJTDZ010000125.1:0-7217 GCA_046092585.1 Pirellulales bacterium
GGCCGGGGCCCTGAAGGCCGACGCCCCCGAGGTGGCCCTCGAGAAGGCGACGAGACTCTCGCAGGCGGGCGTCGTCGATGCCGACCTGTTCGCCACCGCGGCCGCCGCGGCGCTCGTGCTCTCGCGGCTCGACGAGGCCACCGAGTGGCTGGCAAAGGCCGAGGCGGCCGGCGCGAGGAAGGATCGGCTCGCGGATCTCGGGGAGGCGATCGAGCGCACCCGGCCGAAGGTCGAGGCCGAACTCGCCGCCCGCAAGGCCGACGCCGCGGCCGACGATCTGCCCCGCGTGAAACTCTCCACGAGCGTCGGCGACATCGTGGTGGAGCTCTTGGAGAACGACGCGCCCAACACGGTCGCCAACTTCGTGAGCCTCGTCGAAAAGGGCTTCTACGATGGCACGCCGTTTCACCGCGTGATCGGCGGGTTCATGGCCCAGGGGGGCGATCCGACCGGCACCGGCAGCGGCGGGCCGGGCCACACGATCGCCTGCGAGGTCGACGCCCCGACGGCCCGCAAGCACTTCCGTGGCACGCTGTCGATGGCCCACGCGGGCCGCGACACCGGGGGATCGCAGTTTTTTCTGACCTTCGTGCCGACCGACCATCTTGACGGCAAGCACACGGTTTTCGGCCGGGTGATCGAGGGATTCGACGTGCTGTCGAAGATCATGCGGACGACAGACGAGCAGGGGCGGCCGGCCGCCGGCGTGGAGCCGGATAGAATCGTGAAGGCGGAGGTGCTCCGGAAGCGGAACCACGACTACGTGCCGCGGACGCAGCCGGATGCGGGGAGCAGGTGACCCCCGCGAGCCCCGTCGCCCGATTGGAGTCGAACATGTCTTCGTGGCCGTCGTCCCGCTGGTCGATCGTGGCCCCGCTCGTGGTGGCCAGCCTCTGTCTGGTCGTCCGTGCCGAACCCGGAGCTCCGCCGATGAACGACGCGTTTCCGCACGAGAACACGCCAGCCGACAACCCGGCGGTCGCGGGCCGCGTGCCCGACGAGCAGCTGCCGAAGACGGAGGCCGAATGGCGGAAGCGGCTCACGCCGTTGCAGTACGACATCACCCGCCGCAAGGCGACGGAGCGGGCCTTCACCGGCAAGTACACCGACACCGAGACCCCCGGCACCTACCGCTGCGTCTGCTGCGGCGAGCCGCTCTTCGCCTCCGGCGAGAAGTTTCACAGCGGCTGCGGCTGGCCGAGTTTCTTCGCGCCGGTCGACGGCGTGAAGGGGAAGGCGATCGCCGAGCACGAGGATCGCTCCCACTTCATGGTCCGCACCGAGGTGACCTGTCGGCGGTGCGGCGCGCACCTCGGCCACGTCTTCGAGGACGGCCCGCCTCCGACGGGCCTGCGGTACTGCATCAACTCCGCGGCGATCACGCTCGACCCGGCGAAGCCGCCGGCGCCGCCGGCCAAGTGATGGCGTCGGCACGCCGGTGATCGCCCGGCGGTGAAGGGGCGGTCGTCGGTATCGTCAGGCGTGGCCGAGCAGCCATGCGATCAGACCCTTCTGCACGTGCATGCGATTGGCCGCCTGCGTCACCACCACGCTGCGGTCGCCGTCGATCACCTCGTCGGTCACCTCCTCGCCGCGGCGGGCGGGAAGGCAGTGCATGAACAGCGCGCTCGGGCAGTGCGCCATCAGCGCCGCGTTGACCTGGTAGGGGGCGAAATCGGCGAGCCGCTGCTGCCGCTCCTGCTCCTGCCCCATGCTCGTCCAGACATCGGTGTAGACCACCGCCGCGTCCTTGACGGCCGCGACCGGGTCGGTCGTCTCCTCGATCTCGGCCTGCGGGAGAATTTCACGGAGGTGGGCCCGGAACGCGTCGTCGAACTGGTAGCCCGCGGGGGCGGCGAGCACGAACCGCATGCCGAGCAGGCCGCAGACCACGGCGAGCGACCTGGCGACGTTGTTGCCGTCGCCGACGAAGGCAAGCGTGAGCCCGTTGACGCGGCCCACCTCCTGGCGGAGCGTGTAGATGTCGGCGAGGGCCTGGCAGGGATGGGCCTCGTCGGAGAGGCCGTTGATCACCGGCACGCTGGCCACCTCGGCCAGTCGGAGGATGGTGTCGTGGGCCTTCGAGCGGCAGACGATCGCGTCGACATACTCGCTGAGCACCCGGCCGAAGTCGGCGATGCTTTCCCGCGACGAGGCGAAGCCGGTGTCGGCGCCGAGGAACAGGCTCGACCCGCCGAGGTGGGTCATCGCGGCCTGGAAACTGACCCGGGTCCTCAGGCTCGGCTTCTCGAAGACGAGGGCGAGCACGCGGCCGGGCAGGAGCGCGTCACGGCGGCCCGCGGCGAACTTCTCCTGCAGGTCGCGGGAGATCGCGAACACGGCCTCGATCTCGGCCGCAGTCAGGTCTTCGGGAACGATCAGGTGGCGGATCGACATGCTTTCCTCGTCAGGCCGCGGTCCGCGAGGCGACCTCGATGATCGCCTCGGCGAGGCGACTGCACCCCTCCTCGACGTCGGCTTCGGAGATCGTCATCGCGGGAAGCAGCCGGATCACACGGCCCTGCGTGCAGTTGACCAGCAGGTTGCGGTCGAGGCAGGCCTGCACGATCGCCGCACCGTCGATCGAGAGCTCGACGCCGATCATCATGCCCATCACGCGCACGGCACGTACCACGTCGCAGGTGTTTTGCAGGGCCTCGAGCCGCGTGCGGAACGCCGCGGCGGCCCGGTCGACGTGCTCGAGCAGGCCCTGCTCCTCGATCATGCGGATGGTGGCGATGCCCGCGGCGGCGGCGATCGGGTTGCCGCCGAAGGTGGAGGCGTGCATGCCCGGCCGGAGGTGGCGGGCGAGCTCAGGGGTGGTGAGCATCGCGCCGCCGGCGATGCCGGCACAGAGGCTCTTGGCGAGGGTGATCACGTCGGGCTCCACGCCGAAGTGCTGGTAGCCGAACCATTTGCCGGTGCGGCCGCAGCCGCACTGCACCTCGTCGAACACGAGCAACAGGCCGCGGTCGTCGCAGATCTTCCGCAGGCCCTGGAGGAATCCGGGCGGGGCCGGCACCACGCCCCCCTCGCCGAGGATGGGCTCCACGAGGATGCCGCCCGTGCGGTCGTCAACGAGCTTCTCGACCGCGGCGAGATCGCCGTGGGGGGCGTACTGGAAGCCGGCGAGCATCGGCCCGAGGCCCTCGTGGTACTTCGGCTGGGCGGTCGCCGTCACGCTCCCCATCGTGCGGCCGTGGAAGCCTCCCTGGAAGGTGATGATCTTGTACTTCTCGCCGTTGGTGCGGAGCCGCACGAGCTTGATCGCGGCCTCGTTGGCCTCGGTGCCGGAGTTGCAGAAGAACGCCTGGCCGTGGAACGATCGCTCGGCAAGCAGCTTCGCCCATTCCCCCTGCGGCTCGGTGTACCAGGTGTTGGGCACGTGGATCAGCTTCGCCACCTGCTCCTGCACGGCACGAACCACGGCCTCGGGGCAGTGCCCCAGCAGGTTGCAGCCCCAGCCCGGGAAGAGGTCGAGGTACTCGTGGCCCTCCGCATCCCACACGCGGGAGCCCTCGCCCTTCACCAGGCAGACGGGGAACCGCTTGTAGTTGGGAACGACGTAGCGATCGAACGTGTCGATCACCCGCTGGGTGGCGGCGCCGATGGAGGAAACGCTCGTGGCCATGCTGGATGCTCCCGGCAGGGAAGGAAGGGGTGTCGACGACGCTACCGCCGGCCGGCGGCGGTGGCTTTCGGCGAGGCGAGGGAATCGTCGCGAACGAGTTCGGTGCCGACGCCGCTGGTGGTGTAGATCTCGAGCAGCAGCGAGTGCCGCAGCCGCCCGTCGATGATGTGGATTTTCTTGACCCCCTGGGCGAGCGTGGCGAGGCAGCCCTCGATCTTGGGGATCATGCCGCCGGCGATCGTGCCGTCGGCGATCATCCTCCGGGCCTCGACCGCGGTGATGTGGGGGATCAGGCTCTCGGGATCGTTGACATCACGAAGCACGCCGGGGATGTCGGAGAGCACGACGAGTTTCTCCGCACCGATCGCAGCGGCCACGGCGGTGGCGGCGGTGTCGGCGTTGACGTTGAGCTTGCCACCATCGGGGCCCAGTGCCATCGAGGGGATGACGGGCACCTGGCCGGCGTACATGAGGTTGTCGATGGTGAGCCGGTCGACCTTGGTGACCTCGCCGACGTGGCCGAGGTCGATGGGCGCGCCATCGGGCCCTTCGAGGGTGAGTCGCTCGCCGAAGAGCACGTTGGTGGAGAGGAAGTTGAGCGACATCGCCCGGCCGCCGAACTCCTCGAGCTTGGCGACGAGTTCGTGGTTGAGCTCGGTGGCCAGCACGTTCTCGACGATGGCGAGCGTGGCGTCGTCGGTGTAGCGGCGGCCCTGCACCCACTTCGGCTCGATGCCGGCCTTGTCCATGGCCCGGTTGATCGCCTTGCCGCCGCCGTGGACCACGACGATCCGCATGCCGAGGGTCGACAGGAAGGCGATGTCGAGCAGCAGGTGGCGGAGCGAGTCGGGATGTTCGACGACGCTGCCGCCGAGCTTGATGACGGTGGTGGTGTCCCGAAACTTGCGAATCCAGCCGAGGGCCTCGATGAGCGTGTCGGCCTTCTGGATCGCCTTCTGCTGGGCCTTGCTGACGGAGGGAGTGGCGGGCACGAGTGCAGGGAATCCTTCAAAGGGCGGGGCCGAGCGTCGGATTTTAGCACCGGGCCGGGAAATGAATACGCGGGGAAACCGTCCGGGTTCGCCGGGCCGGGAGCCGCCCGGTAGCCGCGGGTTGTTGAACCTGCGGGGGCGTGGGGTCGGAGGTGTGCAGGTTGGACAACCTGCACCTACTGAGGGCGGGGGTGAGCCTGTAGCCGCAGGTTGTTGAACCTGCGGGGGCGCGGTCACAGCGTGGCGGGGCGAATCCGGGCCGACGAAAACTCCCATTCTGCCGGGTGGGTGCACAAGCCGGCTTTCACCGGATTCCGCTCGACGTACCCCACCACCCGGTCGATGGCCAGCGGTCCACGAACGACGCGATCGAACGATTCCCTCTGCCAGAACTCGCCGCGTCTCTCCAGTAGTCGATTGCACCGCGATGCCGTGTGGCGTTTCAGCGAGTGGAGGATCGCTTCCCGCGCCGGGCGGCCGCCCGACTCATCGGCCAGCGGGGTAAAAACGGCATGGCAGTGGCTCGGCATCACGACGTACGCCAGCAGTTCGTACGACGTGCCGTGGCGGTGGAGGAGCGATTCCTGCACCAAGGCCGCGAGTCGGCGGTCTTCAAGCCACCGGACAGCGGGCGAGCAATCGAGGACACGATCAGTCGCGGTGAACGCGGCAGTTGCACACATCGCCCGCCAACGGGCCGGGCTTTCGCCGGGGGGCGGGGAGAGGGCTCGCCGACGCCAGAACTCGGCGATGGCCGGCACTCCGCTCGCGGGCACGCTGCCCGCGAGGCAGAACGTCACGAAGTAGGTGCCCCCCGGCACGTCGAGGTGAGGGAGGTTGCGGCGACGAAAGAGACCGTTCATTGGGGGGCGGCAAGAGCATGTTCCGGAAGTGAACGCATATACACTACACGGAGGTGCTGAGGCGTCAAGCAGCGTGGTTTTAGTGGTGTGCAGGTTGGACAACCTGCACCTACAGGGGCGGTGGTGAGCCTGTAGCCGCAGGTTGTTGAACCTGCGGGCGCTTGGGGACGCCGGTGTGCAGGTTGGACAACCTGCACCTACGGGGGACCGCCGCTGCCGGGCGCGATATTCAGAACGCGACCATCAGTTGGGTTTGGATCGCGGTGCCGGTGTAGCCGGCGCGGTAGGGATAGAGGAAGTTCTGCGCCGGGTTGCGGTTCATATGCAACGCCTCGAGCGTCAGCCGGGCCTGCCGCGACTTCTTCAGGTACCAGTTGAGTCCGCCGCCGTATTCCTGGCCCGTGCCGTAGGGGCCGGTAACCGCGCTCGAGCGGGCATAGACCTCGTAGGTGCGAGGCACGAAGCACCACGACAGATAGGCCATGCCCCCCTGGTCGAAAATGCTCGACCGCTCGAAGCTGCCCTCCCCCGAGAAGTTGTCGAGCAGGCGGAAGTAGTACTCGAACGAGAGCCCCACGCCGCGATACTTCCAGGCCGCGTCGATCGAGGCCAGTTTGTAGAGATACTGCTCGAGGAGCGTGTCACGGCCGAGCGCTCCCCGCTCGGCCAGCGGCGTGCCGTCGGAGAGCCGCACGATCGTGTCTTCGGGATTGTTGCCCTGGATCGGGATGGCATTGGTGAGGGCGTAGACGCCGCTGGTGCCGAGCCGAATCACCGGCGAGTCGTGGTGCTCCATGTCGCACACGCCGAGGCCGAAGGGGCCGAGAGGCTCCCACCAGGTGTTGCCCGCCCAGGCCATCGAGGTGCCGCGGCGAAGCACGCCCGTGGTGCCGCCGTCGATCGCGTTCCAGGCCCCCGCCTGGTAATGGAGCGTCTTGTCGAAGAGGGAGCCGATCGCCGCGGCGCCGGGGCTGAAGCCGGGGCGGAAGAAGGTGTTGGCCATGCTGCGGTCGATGCCGACCGTCCACTGGGTCGCCTCGATCCACTCGCGCGTGCCGGGCACGGGCGTCACGCCGGCGCCGATGGTGGCCTCGTCGCTGAACTTCCAGCCCGCGAGGCCGATCGGCACCACCCCCGACCGCACGCCCACGTTGGTCGTGCCGAAGAGGGCGAAGTTGTAGATCAGCCGCTCGTCGACCACGTGGCCGTGGAAGGAGAGCAGGAAGCGGTTGATGTTGAACGTGTTGATGTTGTTGATGGGCCGCGTGATCGAGGCGTTGTCGGTCCAGGAGGTGGCGTCGCGGGCGAACTCGAACCAGCGCAGTTGCATGTAGCCGCCGAGCGCCATGCCGAAGGGAAACTCGCCCCGCCGGGGGTCGGTCTTCAGGAAGAGGAGCCCCTTGGGGGGCACGAGATCTGTGGCCGGGATGTAACGCGGGTGCGGGATGCCCGCGAGCCGGGCGGCGACCGCCCGATCGACGAGTTCCTGCACGCGGGCTTCCTGGGCCGGGTCTTCGAAGGGAATGGCGTCTTGGAGGTACCCGGCCTCCTCCACGGCCGGGTCCGACACCGCGACCTGCTCGTCATCGGGCTCGGGTGACTCCGGCGCAGCGAGGCTCCACGCCGGCTGCGCGAGGCAGGCCAGCACCAGGAATCGCATGAAGAAGCCGGTGGCGCGCATGGTGACCCGCCATCACCATCGGGTCCGGATAGGCCGGTCGTGCAGGATTT
>JBJTDZ010000126.1:0-3604 GCA_046092585.1 Pirellulales bacterium
CCCACCCACAGGCCCCCTGCCCCGAGCCGCCCATGCGCGCGGGCGGCCTCGAGGAGCCCGGCGAGCGCGTCGGCGTAGCGGTCGGAGGCCTCGATCACCACGTCGCGGGATTCCGGGCACGTCCAGACGGCGTTCCACGCCTCCTGGCAGGCGATGTAGTAGCCGTCGACGGCATGGCGATCACCCTTCTTCAGCATCTCGCACGAGGCCTGGAGATGCTTCGTGGCCTGGGCGAGATGGCCCCGGGCCACGACGGCGGGCGACGGCCCAGGCGCCAGGCCCGCCATGCCCCCCTGGGCTGTCGGGCCTTGGCTGGCGACTGCGCGAGCACCGGCTCCGAGTCCGCCGGCGAGCACGACACAGGCTGCCACCGCGGCGATCCGCCGCCTGCATCGGCTGCTGACCTGCCACCCCATGCACCGTTCTCCGCCGGCCTCGTGCACCGCGCACCGCCGCAGGGGGTATCGTCGGCGGCCGGGGAAAGCCACGGTGTTTTCGGCATGACCGGCAGAGTCTCCACGGACGGTAGGGCTGTTGGTTCGCGCAATCGTCAAACTCTTCCCGAAACCACGCCCCTGCCCGGCTTCGGGAAGCCCCGGTGCCCGCGGCTGGTTCGGGGTTTCACGCTTGTGGAACTGCTGGTGGTGATCGCGATCATCGCCACGCTGATCGGCCTCCTGCTGCCGGCCGTGCAGACCGCGCGGGAGGCTTCCCGTCGGCTCTCGTGCCAGAACAACCTCAAGCAGATCGGCCTCGCGATGGCCATCTTTGCCGACGTGAGGAGGAAGTATCCGCCGGGCCAGATGTCGATGGGCGCCAACAAGGCCGTGGCATGGAGCGCCTTTTTCCTCGACTTCCTCGAACAGAAGGACGTCGCCGCGACGAACGACCCGGTGCCGTCGGCCAGCTATTCGACCACCTCCCCCGACTCGCGTCTCTACCTGCAGGCCCCGCTCACCAGCACATACAACAAGAAGGCATCGTCGACCGTGATCCCGATGTACATCTGCCCGAGCGGCTCCCGGCGGCATGGGTCGCGGGGCGACGACAACCGGATCCGCGACCAGGACGGCGACGGGGTGCTCGATCCCGAGACGAAGACGGGCGAGGGCATGGCGTGCATCGACTACGCCGGCAACTCGGGTGCGACCGTTTCGGCCCGCTACCTCAACCCGGTGAACGGCCAGCAATACACGACCAACAACGGCGTGCTTCTCAACCTGTCGAGCAACCCGACCACCTGGCTCGGCCTGCGGCAAATCAAGGACGGCCTCTCGAAGACGCTCCTGGTCTGCGAACTTTCGGGCAGGGGTTCCTACCCGGCCTCGGGCAGCTACGACATGCGGGGCGTCTGGGCCGCCGGCCAGAACTGCATCACCGTGGGCCCGACCACTGCCGGCGTGCCGATCATCAACCCGGAGGCGTCGTCATCGGGAGCGTGGCGCAACTCCGCCAACGCCGCGCTCTTCTCCGACCACCGCAGCGGGGCCACCGTGGCCATGTGCGATGGCTCGGTGCACTACCTCTCGGAGAACACCGCGGAGCAGGTGCTCACCAGCCTCGCCTCCCGCGACGGCGGCGAGACCGAGGGCGTGGGAAGGTAGACCTGGAGCGCACGGCTGCGACTCACCCGTGAGCCGCAGGCATCGTGCGGGGCGGGATTCGAAAGAGCCGAAGCGCCTAAGCCCTCGGGCGGTGTCACGGTGGGCGTACCATCCCAGTCGCCCGGCCCGATGCCTCAGGGCCTGCGGCCTGGACCGGCATAGGTCCACAAGAGACTCACGTGTGCCCCACATCAACCCCGGGCAACTGCGTGCTCTTCGGCGACGAGTTCGAGGTCGCTGGCCAGATACTTCACCGCGGCGGCCGGAGCGAGGTTGAAGTAGACGCGCCCCTCGGTGATCCAGCGGTCGCCGTCGTGCAGAAACTCCGCGGTGGCCGCCCGCACCCGCGACACGGCCTCGACCTCCTCCATGCCGCCCCCCTCCACCGCCTCGAAGCTCACCTCGATGGCGACGAGGGCCTTGAGCCGGCCGGTGCGGCGATCGCGGGCGTAGAGCACGTCGTCGTCGAACTCGACGTTCACCCACCGCAAGCCGCGGGGCTTCCCGCTCGCGCCCGCACGGTCGATGAACTTGGCCTCGAGCGGCTCCCGCTGACGGCGAAAGTCGCGCTGGGACCGGGCCAGCCGCTCGGCCTGGCGGGCGAGCCGCAGCGGCCGCGTGGCGGCGACGGCGGCGAGGGCAGCCACGACCGCGATGCCGACGGTGATCAGGGCATGAACGAAGAGGTAGCCCATCGCAGCATCTCCACCAGGGGGCCGGGGTCGCGAACGACGATTAGTGTAGGACCGCGGTCTTCACCCGCAAAATCGCCCGCCTGCCACGCGATGGTTCCTGCGACGACATGCCGTCGTTTTCCGCCGCGGTCGCGCCGTAGACTGCCCGTCACTCACGGAGGACTCCCATGTCCGGCACCAGACGCCGCCATCCGGCACGACCGCTCGGCGCCCATCACTCGATCGCCGGCGGCTACCATCGCGCGGTCGAGCGGGCGGTCGAGACCGGCTGCGACTGCCTGCAGATCTTCACCCGCAACATCAACCAGTGGGCGGTGTCGCCGATCAAGCCCGAAGACGCCGCGGTGTTTCGTGCGGCGGTGAAGGAGGCGGGCCTGCGGCTCGTGGTGGCCCACGATTCCTACCTCATCAATCCCGCCGCGGCCGACCCGGCCCTGCGAAAGAAGTCGATCGCATCGCTCGCCGAGGAGGTTCGCCGCGCCGAAGTGCTCGGCATCCCGTGGGTGGTGGCCCATCCGGGAGCCGCGGGCGAACAGCCGCTGGAGAAGGCCGTGGCCCGGGCGGCGGCCGGCATCGCCGAGGCGCTCACGAAGACGGCGGGGCTCGCGGCCGGCATCCTCATCGAGACGACGGCCGGCCAGGGCTCGTGCCTCGGCGCCTCGTTCGAGGAGATCGGGGAGATGCTCGACGTGATCGACGCCGTGCCGGGGCTGAAGAAACGGGTGGGCGTGTGTCTCGACACCTGCCATGTCTTCGCGGCGGGCTACGCGCTGGCGCCGGCGACGGCGCTCGACGACACGCTCCGCCGGTTCGATCGGCACATCGGCTTCACCCGACTGAAGGCGATCCACGTCAACGATTCGAAGCGCGAACTCGGCTCGCGGGTCGATCGCCACGAGGCGATCGGCAAGGGGAAGATCGGCCGCGAGGCTTTCCGCCTGCTCGTGAACCATCCCAGGCTCGCGGGCATCCCCTTCATTCTCGAGACGCCGAAGGAAGGCCCCGACGGCAAGCCGTCGGCGGCGATCGACCGCGGCAACCTCGCCGCGCTCCGCCGGCTCGCGGACGCGTGACGCGGCGAGAATTTCACGTCCACAGTGATACAGACCGAGGGCGTACGCGCTTCGGCTATTTCGCAGGGCCGGCACGACCCCGCTCGGGGCTGCCCGTGCCCCGGAGCCGGACGTTCGCTCCGGCCCTCCGGGCCTGCGCTCTCTCGATGCTGACTGCGCTCCGGCATCCATGCCTCCGCTGGTCAGCAACGCCGGCTCCGGGGCACGGGCAGCCCCGAGCGGGGTCGTGCCG
>JBJTDZ010000127.1:0-8822 GCA_046092585.1 Pirellulales bacterium
GCCTTGAACTGGTCGAGTTCCACCGGCGTGTCGATCCGCACCAGGCAGGGAATTTCCAGCGCCATGCCTTCGGGCCGCACCGCCCGGACCGCCACGCGGGCCCGCGGCGCGAGGTTCTCGAAGGGAATGTCGAACGTCTCCTCGCCCGTGAGCCCGAGCTGCTGCCACGGCTCCGGCAGCACCAGCGGCAGCACGCCCATGCCCACGAGGTTGGAGCGGTGGATCCGCTCGAAGCTCGCGGCGAGCACCGCCCGCACGCCGAGCAGCATCGTGCCCTTGGCCGCCCAGTCGCGGGAACTTCCCGTGCCATATTCCGCGCCGGCCAGCACCACCAGCGGCGTGCCCTCGGCCTTGTACCGCATCGCGGCGTCGTACACCGGCAGGACGTCGGTACCGGGCAGCAGCCGCGTCACGCCACCCTCCGTGCCCGGCACGAGGAGGTTGCGGATGCGGATGTTGGCGAACGTGCCGCGGGTCATCACCCGATCGTTGCCGCGGCGGGCGCCGTAGCTGTTGAAGTCGGCGGGTGGTACCCCGTGCTCGACGAGAAACGTGCCGGCGGGGCTTGTCTTCGAGATGCTGCCGGCGGGCGAGATGTGATCGGTCGTCACGCTGTCGCCGAGGGCCAGGAGCACGCGGGCCCCGCGGATGCTCGTCGGCGGCTGCGGCTCCCGCGAGAGTTCGGCGAGGAATGGAGGCTCCTGGATGTAGGTGCTCGCCGCATCCCAGTCGTACAGTTCACCGCTGCTCGTCGGCACCGCGTTCCAGCGGGGGTTCGACTCCCAGACGTTGTCGTAGCGTTTCTGGAATTGGCCCGGGGCCACGCTCGCCTCCACCGTCGCCCGCACCTCGTCGGCCGTCGGCCAGATGTCCCTCAGGTACACGGGCTGCCCGTCCCTGCCCGTGCCCAGCGGCTCGGTGGCGAGGTCGATGTCGGTGGTGCCGGCAAGGGCGTAGGCCACCACCAGCGGCGGACTCGCCAGCCAGTTGGCCTTCACCAGCGGGTTCACGCGACCCTCGAAGTTGCGGTTGCCCGAGAGCACGGCGGCGGCCACGAGATCGCCCTCGGTCACGGCTGCCGCCACGTGATCGGGCAGCGGCCCCGAGTTGCCGATGCAGGTGGTGCATCCGTATCCCACCGTCTCGAAGCCGAGGGCATCGAGATCCTTCTGCAGGCCGGACTTCTCCAGGTAGTCGGTGACCACGCGGGATCCGGGGGCGAGGCTCGTCTTCACCCAGGGCTTGGACGTGAGCCCCTTGGCGACGGCCTTCCGGGCCACAAGCCCCGCGGCGACCATCACGCTCGGGTTGCTCGTGTTGGTGCAGCTCGTGATTGCGGCGATCACCACCGCACCGTGGCCGATCGTGTCGGCATGGCCATTCTCACGCACCGTGCCGGTGCGGACGAGCGCGGCTCCCTCGAGCGCGAAGCCCCGCTTGGCGGTCGGCGCCGTGAGCGACTCGGCGAACGTCCGCTTCACGGCCGTCAGCGGCACGCGGTCCTGCGGCCGCTTGGGGCCGGCGAGGCTCGGCACCACGCTCCCGAGATCGAGCGAGAGCCGCGTGGTGAACTCGGGAACCGGTGCGGCGGCCGTGCGGAACATCCCCTGCTCCTTCATGTACCGCTCCACGAGCGTCACCTGCTCCGCCGGGCGGCCCGTGAGCCGCAGGTAGGCGAGGGTCTCGTCGTCGATCGGGAAAAAGCCCATCGTGGCCCCGTATTCCGGCGCCATGTTGGCGATCGTGGCCCGGTCGGCGAGCGACATGCCCGCGAGGCCGCTGCCGAAGAACTCGACGAACTTCCCCACGACGCCGGCCTTCCGCAGGATCTCGGTGACGGTGAGCACGAGGTCGGTGGCGGTGGCCCCGGCCGGCAGGTGGCCGGTGAGTTCGAAGCCGACAACCTCCGGCAGCAGGAGCGAGAGCGCCTGCCCGAGCATCACGGCCTCCGCCTCGATGCCTCCGACGCCCCAGCCCACCACGCCCAGCCCGTTGATCATGGTGGTGTGGCTGTCGGTGCCGACGAGCGTGTCGGGCACGGCGACGGGGAGCGTCCGCTTCCCGCCGGACTCGCGGCGGTCGGGATCGCGGAGAAACACGCAGCCCGCGAGATATTCGAGGTTGACCTGGTGCACGATGCCGATCGCCGGCGGCACCACGCGGAAGTTGCGGAAAGCCTGCTGGCCCCAGCGCAGGAAGGCGTAGCGTTCGGCATTGCGGCCGAACTCGATGTCGACGTTCTTCTCGAGCGCGTCGTCGCTGCCGAAAAAGTCGACCTGCACCGAATGGTCGATCACGAGGTCGACGGGCACGAGCGGATTGATCTTCCGCGGATCGCCGCCGAGCCGCTTCATCGCGGCCCGCATCGCGGCGAGGTCCACCACGCAGGGCACGCCGGTGAAGTCCTGGAGCACCACGCGGGCCGGCTTGAAGGGAATCTCCTGCTCCGCCGGCTTGGCGGCGTTCCACGTGGCCAGCGCCCGCACGTCGGCCTCGGTCACCTCGTAGCCGTCGCAGGTCCGCAGCAGGGCCTCGAGGATCATCCGGATCGAGTAGGGCAGCCGGGAGGTGGTGGTCACCCCCGCGTCGTCGAGGGCCCGCAGCCGGTAGAGGGTGGCGGGCCCGGAACCGGTCTCGAACGTGGCTCGGGCGGAAAACGGATCGATGGGCATGGCCATGGGAGTGAGGTTCTGCGGGGTGCGGGCGTCGACACGGAAACCGGCGGTAGCCTATCCGACCCTGCAAGGGGCGGAGAACCGGCCACGCCGCCAGCCTGTCCGCCGGCTCACCGAGCCATCAGCCCCTGCCGAAGACACCCGAAAAAACCCGCAAATCCCGCACGCTTTCCCCGTCGTGCCCCCGGCAGGTGAAAAAACGAGTCGACACGCCACGGGTTCAGAGTGTATGGTTGGGACGTTGCGGAGAGGTTCGCGACGCCACCGCACACCACAACCGTTCACTTGGATTCTCTTCAGCGGCTGTTCCCCCCCCCCCCAAAGACCCACACATCTAGAGCCGCTATCGGACCCGTGGCTTTCGAGCCGCGGGTCCTTTTCTTTTGTGGCCCTTCGCGTGGCCCGTGTTAGGTGTCGCCCGGCCGTGCTCATTCGCATCGGCCACGAACTGGCGTCCGACTCCCGGCTCGCCCGGGCGAGCCACGAGGTCGTGCAGGCGCTGGTTCTCGTCCGGCGCTGACGACCGTCAGCCGATGGTGCCGCGGTCGAGCAGCCCGTCGATCAGGGCGGAACGGCTGTCGATCCGCGTGGTGGTTCGCTTTGCAGCCGCCGCGGCGAGGATCTCGCGGGTCTGCATGAGGCGGCGGCCCCCCGACTGCGCATCGTAGGCGTTGAAGCCGATCGTGAACCGACGATCGGGCGGCACGTCCGTTCCCTTGAGCCGCAGACGAGGTGCTTCGCCGCCGTCGCCGGCCACCACCTCGAACGGCCAGAGCGTGCGATCCGATTCCTTCTGCCTGCGATCCTCGGCAACGATCGCCAGCAGGTCGGCGGTGGTCACCTCGGCCGTCACGAGCAGGTTTTCGTAGGGAATGATCCTCCAGCAGTCGGCCACGGTGAGCCTGCCGGGCTGCAGGTCGCCGGCGTTGAACGTGCCGTGAAACACGCCGTCGACCGGCGTGCCCTGCTTGGCGAGCGCGGCGGCGAAGCACTCGCAGAGCAGGTTCGCCATCTCGCTGCCGCGCCCCCTGCCCGACAGCCCCCGCTTCACCGTGGCCACCTCGCGGGCAAGCTGCGCGTCGGCCGCTTCGAGCCCCGGGCCGGCGAGTTCCATCACGGCGGGATCGAGGGCGAAGCGGTCGTCCATCAGGAGCGTGAAGGCCCTGCGGTCGACGAGCGTGCGGCTGTCGAGGTCGAAGGTGAGGTCGATGCGGCCGCAGTGGATGCCGTAGTAACTGGCCTGCGAACAGAGCACCCCGTGCATCATCCACGCCGGCTGGTTCTGGTGGGAGTGACCGGCGAGGTAGCAGTCGACGCCGTCCGCGCCGCGAAGAACCGACCGCACGGGATTGGCGTAGTCGTCGTTGAACCGCCAGCCCATGTGCCCCATCACGACGACGGCGTCGGCCCCCTCGCCCCGCACCTCCTTGACCGCCGCCGCGAGGGCCCCGGCGGGATCGACCGCCTCGGTCCCGCCCAGGAGTTCCGGGGGCAGCCAGAAGGGGAGGCCGGGCGTGATCAGCCCCACGAGCCCGATGCGGAAGCCGCCCACCTCGCGGATCGTCCAGGGCATCACCTTCTTCCAGGCGCCGGTGAAGCGTCCCGGCGCCGCGTCGCCACGGGCGATGTTGGCGGCGAGCACGGCCGCCGTCGAGCGGTCGAACATCGCCTCGAGCTTCTCGGGCCCCCAGTCGAAGTCGTGGTTGCCGAGCGTCCATGCGTCGTAGCCGAGCCGGTTGAAGAGGTCGATCATCAGCGTGCCGCCGCTCTCCAGGCTCACGACGGTGCCCTGCACCACGTCGCCCACGTCGACGGTGAGCGAGTGCGGTGTGTCGCGCCGCCACTGCCGCAAGCAGGTGGCGCAGCGGGCGAAGCCGCCCACGTCGTCGAGCCCCTCGTAGGTGCTCGTGGGCAGAATCCGCCCGTGGAGGTCGGTGGTGTGGAAGATCGAGACCGTCTTCGCGCGGCCCAGTTCAGCCGCCTGGGATGACGCGTCGGCCGCGGCGGCCACGCCCATGGCCGCATTCGCGAGAAATCGTCGCCGGGGCAGGATGTGATGCATGGTGGTGGCCCGTTGCAAGCGACGATCGCTGGAAAGCCGAGAGCGGTTCCGACGCCATGCGGACCATACCACGCAGCACCATCGGCGATGAACTCTGTGGCTGCCGCCGGGGCGGGGACGGCAAGGGTCGCCGCGACCGTCGCGACCATCCAACCCCCCGCCCGTACGTGGCTCCTGCGAGGTACTGGACACGTCGACCGCGGGGTCCTATGACCGACATGGTTGTGACTCGCGGGCCGGCCGGCATGCCGCCGCCTTTTTCCAAAGTTTTTCTTGACCGCGACCGCGTCGGCCACGCGCCACGTCGACGAGAGAACCTGCATGAACGCCGCCAGCGGAACGGCTCTCCGCACCCTGCCCACTGCCCTGACGCGGGCGATCGGCCTTGCCATGATCTGCGGGAGTGCCTGGCTCTGGTGCGGCCCGCCCGCCTACGGCCAACTCTACTGGAACACCAACGGCGTGAGCGGCACGCTCACGGCCGCCAACTGGGGAACCTCGGCCGCCGGCCCGTTCACGACGCCATGGAGCAACGCCTCCGACGTCGTCTTCACGGCTGGCAGTTCGATCGCGTACGTCACGAACACACCGGTCGGCAATCTCTCCATCACGAACAGCTCCACGGTCGCATGGACGGGGACTGGCACCTTCTCCACCGGCGCAGCCATACGGACGGTGGACATCGGCCCGGGCAGCGTTTTGCTCTGGAACGGCCAGCAGGTCTCGAGCGGAAGCGGAACCGGGTTCATCAAGAACGGCGACGGCACGTGGAGTATCGGGACGATGTTCTCCGGCGCGGCGCCCGCGGGATTCACGCTCAACGCCGGCCGGATCATCACGTCGAACAACAACGGCTACGGCAACGGGCCGCTCACGATCAACGGCGGCACCTGGGAAGCGACGGGAAACGTCTCCATGAATGCCACCTCCGTGACGCTCGGGGGCGATTTCACGATGGAGGGCACCGGCAACATCACGATCGCCTCGGGCACAACGATCTCGCTCGGCGCGGCCACCCGCACCCTGACGAACAAGGTCGGCGGAGCGAACAACGTCCGCGCGCTGCGCGGCGTGATCTCGGGCGCCGCGGATGCCGGCCTGACGATCGGCGGCACGGGGAACACGTTTCTCGGCAACGCGGCCAACACGTTCAGCGGCCCCCTGACGGTCACCGGCGGCGAGGTCTTTTTCAACGACGGCGGGGCGCTCGGCGTCGGCGCGTCTATCGTCCTCGACGGCGGCCAGATCACGTCGGGAAGCGTGGCGACCGGAGCCGCCCCGGCCATCGCGGGCCTGACGAACGCGTCGATCAGCCCCGCGAAGACCGTCTCCGTGACCGCAAGCCCCGGAAACGCGATCAGCGTTCACAGCGGCACGGGCGTTCTCACCTTCAATGGCGTGATCGCCGACAAGACCGGCGCGACCGGATCGTGGTCCAAGGCGGGAGGCGGCCGACTCGTCCTCGGGGGCGCCAGCGTGTATTCGGGATCGACGGCGATCACCAACGGCACGCTGCAACTGGCACTCGGCACCGATCGACTCCCGGCATCCACCCTCGTCGCGCTCGGCCAGGCATCGGGCACGAACACGGGCACGCTCGACCTCGATGGCAACAGCCAGCGGATCGCCGGGCTGGTCTCCGTCACCGGCAGCAGCGCGACTGCGACCAAAAACACGGTCACATCCACGAGCGCCGCCACGCTCACGCTCAATGTCACCGGCGGCACCTGCACCTACGGCTCCACGTCGGCCGCGACCTCGGGCGTCATCACGGGCGCCGTCAGGCTCGTCAAAGCTGGCAGCGGCACGCAGGTGCTCGGCGGCGTGAACACCTACAACGGCTCAACACGCGTCGAAGGCGGGCGGCTCGTGGCGACGAATGCCGGAGCCTTCGGCACCGGTGGGATCACCGTCACGGCAGGCACGCTCGACCTCGGCTCCCTGCCCATCGGCAATGCCGTCACCATCAGTGGTGGCTCGCTGATCAACGCCGGCGGTTTCACGGGCCCCACCACCATCACGGGCACCGTGCCCCTGCCGAACATGCCGAACTCCGCGGTCACGGTGGCCGCGGGAGGCGTGCTGTCCGGATCGCCCACCGTGGCCACGATCGCGGGTGCCGGGCTGGTGAGCCCCGGCAACTCCCCCGGCATCGTCTCGACGACGACGCTCGACCCCTCCGGGGGCCTCGACTTCGCGTTCGAGTTCACCGGCACCGCGCCGAACTATGCCACCCCGTCCTCGAGCACGAACGACGTGGTGAGGCTGACCGCCACCGTGTCGCCCTTCACGTCGAGCCTCACGGCCGCGAACGCGATCGACGTGTACCTCGACGTGAACACGATCCTGGTTGGCGACACGTTTCAGGGTGGATTCTTCACGCCGTTGCCCGCCCGCGACCTGCTGACGGCCGTGCAGGACGCCGCGTTCCACTTCTACGCGAAGGCGGCGGGGGGGCCGGTTGCCTTCAATGGGGCCACGTACGCTCCGCTGGATGGCTTCACCGGGATCACCGGAGCCTCCGTGACCACCGTCGACGTCGTCGCGAACTTCGGGAGCGGCGACGTGGCGGGCAGCACCCTCCAGTTCATCGCGGTTCCCGAGCCGCCGACCGTCACCCTCGTCGCTGCGGGCCTGCTCGTCGCAGCCTCGGCCGGATCACGGCGCCGACGACGTTGAGATTGGATGCGGCTCGTGCATCGCCGACCCCCCGACACCCGTTTCCCGGAGGTGCTGCTCCAGGATCCGCCGTACCTCGGCGATCGTGAGCGGATGGTGGTGCACCTTGGTGTGGCTCGCGGGCACCACGACCTCGCTCACGGCGCCCTCCGTATGGGCGCTCTCCACCGGCACGACGCAGTCGTCGCGGCCGCCGACCAGCGAGGCATGGGCATCGCCCACGATGCTGTGCACCGTGACCCAGCAGGGTGGCCGCAGGCTGCGGATCGCGGCGAGCATGCGGGAGTCGGGGCGGAGCAGGTCGATACTGGTCGGGGTCCGCTTCTGGTACTCCTCGCGAAAGACGCCCGGATTGAGCCGTGTCACCGTGTCGTGGATTCGCTGGTTCTCCGGCGGTGGCTTCACGCTCAGCGATGCCAGCCGGCCCACGCCGAGCGATGCCAGTGCCGACCCCTTGTGGGGCGTGGCGATGCACACGATCCGGTTCACGAAGGGCAGCGGCTCGAAGAAGTAGGCAGGCTTCACGAGCCGCCGCATCTGCTCCGGCATGCGAATCTGCGCGAAGGGCACGGCGGCCACGGCGTCCCACATCCGATTCTCCGGGGAGACCACCTGCAGCTTGGCGTGGAGCCCGCCCATGCTGTGCCCCACGAGCACGAGGTTTTTCATCGCGGGATCCCGCGCCTGTGGATCGCACTGCCGCACGGCCTCGGTGAGCTGGCGCCGGAGCTGGGCCGACGACTGCAGGAACGCCGCCCCGGTGGGGTAGTGAAACACCCACGGTTCGAACCGCCGGTGAAACTCGGGCCACGCCCGCAGCTCGTTGATCATGTCGAACCACGTGCCCTCGTCGCTGGCGAGGCCGTGGATGAACACCACCGGAATCCGCCCCGGCTGGTGGGGCTCGAGCATCTCCAGGTGCGGCCGGGTGGCCCCGCTGCCGAACGGCTGCAGGAATCCGAGCACGCTCGTCTTCGGGGTGCCGTCGAGCACGTCGAGCAGCGGTGCCGAGAGGTCGGCCGCGAGATGCGGCCGCGCCGAGCCGATGTGCACCGCCGCGATCTCCACCGGGTTGGCCAGATCGAGCACGGCGGGGGCATGGTCGCGATAGGCAGGTCCGGCGAATGTCTCCAGAAAGTTTTCGTTGCCGGGCACGTCGAAGCGGAGCACGGCCGTGGCGGCCAGCGACTGCCGCGGCGCCGCGAAGCCGCGGGGCTGCTCCGGTGTCGAGCCATTGGCCACCCGCACCACCACCGGCAGCCCGAAACCGTCGCGGAGGTGCCGCCGCGACAGCCGACGGTCATCGGCCTGGGCCTGCGGCTCGATCGAGGCGATCGACGTGGCGTCGACGGGCAGCGCCTGCGACCGGAACGGCACGCACACCGGCTTGCCCAGCAGCCCCACCC
>JBJTDZ010000128.1:0-15277 GCA_046092585.1 Pirellulales bacterium
GGGCGTGACGCAGTCGTACCGCTTGCGCGGTGACGCTTCCCGAAGGCCTTGCGCAGCGGCTTGTGGTGGTAGGTGCAGGTTGTCCAACCTGCACATGAAGAACCGCAGGTTGAACAACCTGCGGCTACCGGCGAAGCGACCGCGCCGGGCGTGACGCAGTCGTACCGCTTACGCGGCGACGCTTCCCGAAGGCCTTGCGCAGCGGCTTGTAGTGGTAGGTGCTGGTTGTCCAACCTGCACATGAAGAACCGCAGGTTGAACAGCCTGGGGCTACCGGCGAAGCGATCACGCCGGGCGTGACGCAGTCGTGCCGCTTACGCGGCGACGCTTCCCGGGAGCAGCACCCGGCCTGCAATCCCCTACTTGTTGACGAGGAAGTGGCAGATGTCGCCGTCACGCATCACGTATTCCTTGCCCTCCACGCGGAGCTTGCCGGCCGCGCGGATCTCCTTCTCGCCACCGTACTGCTCGAGATCCTCGAGCGAGTAGATCTCGGCGCGGATGAAGCCCTTCTCGAAGTCGGTGTGGATCACGCCGGCCGCCTGGGGTGCGGTGGCGCCCACCGGGATCGTCCAGGCCCGCACCTCCTTCTCGCCCGCCGTGAAGTAGCTCTGCAGGCCGAGCGTCTTGTAGGCCGCGCGGGCGAGCACGGCGAGCGCGGGCTCCGCGAGCCCCGCACCCTCGAGCATCTCGGCCCGGTCGGCCTCGTCGAGCTCGGCGATCTCGGCCTCGAGCTTGGCACACACCGGCACCACCTCCGCCCCCGACTTCGCCGCTGCAGCCCTCACGAGCGGCACCAGCGGGCTCTTGCCCTCCACGTCGGTTTCATCGACGTTGGCCACGTAGAGGATCGGCTTGGCCGTGAGCAGCCCCAGTTCCTTCACCGCCTTCTTCTCGCTCTCGTCGAGGGCGAGCGTGCGCAGCGGCTTCTGCTCGCCCAGCCAAGCGAGGCACTTCTTCATCACCTCGACCTTGAGCTTGGCCTCCTTGTCGGCACCCTTCGCCGCCCGCTCGGCCTTCGGGATCAGGTTTTCGAGATGCTGGATGTCGGCGAGCATCAACTCGATCTCGATCGTCTCCATGTCGGAGAGGGGATCGACCTTGCCCGCCACGTGGATCACGTCGGGGTCGTCGAAGCAGCGGACCACCTGGAGGATCGCGTCGACCTCGCGGATGTGGGAGAGGAACTTGTTGCCGAGGCCCTGGCCCTCGCTGGCCCCCTTCACGATCCCCGCGATGTCGACGAGCTTGAGCGCCGCCGGGATCACCTTCTGGGGCGGGATGTATTTCGTGATCCGCTGGAGCCGGCCGTCGGGCACGCTCACCATGCCTTCGTTGGGCTCGATCGTGCAGAACGGGTAGTTCGCGCTCTGGGCCGCCTTCGACATCGTGAGGGCGTTGAAGAGCGTGCTCTTGCCGACGTTCGGCAGTCCGACGATGCCTGCTTCCATAGGTGGGCTCCGCGCGCGGGATTCCGAGGGGGGAGCGGCATCTTACGGCGAGAGGTCGTTCAGCCCAAGCCGACTGAGCCGCCCGGGCGGACGGTGAAAGCCTCGGCTTCGGAGGGAAGGATATCCCTACTCGCCTCGACTTCCCCCATCCGCCCGGGCGGACGGTGACAGTCTCGGTCTCGGAGGGAAGGATATTCCTACTCGCCTCGACTTTCCCCGATCCGCCCGGGCTCGTCGTGGGTGGCGCGAGTGAGCGATCGTGGGGCGAGTCGTATTTGGAACCGTGATCGCCTATGAAAGGGTGTATGGGATCTCGGATGCTGTCTCGTGACTTCTTCGACCGGCCGGCGGATCGCGTGGCTCGCGATCTGCTCGGAGCGTGGCTCGTGGTGCCGGGAGCCGGTGGCCGGCCGACGCGGCATGCCGTGTTCGAAACGGAGGCCTACCTCGGGGCCCATGATCTCGCCTGCCACGGCTCGAAGGGGCTCACGAAGCGCAACGCCACGATGTTCGGGCCCGCGGGCCGGTGGTACGTCTACCTCTGTTACGGCATGCACTGGATGCTCAATGTCGTGACCGGCGACGAGGGCGTGCCGGCGGCGGTGCTGATCCGGGGCGTGGGCGAGCACCTGGGGCCGGGCCGGGTGACGAAGGCCCTGGGCATCGACCGCTCGTTCGACGGCCGGGTCGCCAGTCGCGCGGGGGGGCTGTGGTTCGAGGAGAGCCGCGTGCGGGTGCCGCCGCGGCTCGTCGACCGCACCCCGCGGATCGGGGTCGGCTATGCCGGGGCCTGGGCGGAGAAGCCACTGCGGTTCGTCGTCGATCCGGAGAATCTTCCTACAATCCCGGGAAACCGGAGCGGCAGATCATGAACCGTCGGATCGCGATCGTCATCCTCGTCGTGGGAGCCAGCAGCATCATGGGAAGCGGAGGAGCGGGAGCCGAGGATCAGAAACTCGCCAAGGCCACGCTGGCCGGCGGCTGCTTCTGGTGCACCGAAGCGGTGTATGCGGAGCTCAAGGGCGTGAAGAGCGTCACCAGCGGCTACATCGGCGGCAGCGTGCCGAATCCCACCTACAAGGACGTCTGCACGGGGCAGACGGGCCACGCGGAGGCAATCGAGATCGAGTACGACCCGGCCGTCGTGCCCTTCGAGAAGTTGCTCGAGGTATTCTTCGCCACGCACGACCCGACCACGCTCAACCGGCAGGGAGCCGACCAGGGCACGCAGTATCGCTCCGGCATCTTCTATCACGACGACGACCAGAAGCGGATCGCCGAGCAGGTGATCGCCACGCTCGACGCCGCGAAGGTGTTTCCGGGGAAGATCGTCACCGAGGTCACGAAGGCCACCACCTTCTATCCGGCCGAGGACTACCACCAGGACTACTTCGCCAACAATCCGTTCCAGCCCTACTGCCAGGCCGTGGCGGCGCCGAAGGTCGACAAGGTGCGGAAGGTGTTCAAGGAGCTGGTGAAGTGACGGTCGTCGAGGATCTGGCCCGGGCGGTCGAGCTCGCCCTTGCAGGCTCCTGGGACGAGGCGCACGAGATCGCGCAGCGGCACGAGGGGGAGGCGACGGCCGACTGGCTGCACGCGGTGCTCCACGCGATCGAGGGCGACGCGGGCAACGCCCGCTACTGGTATCGCCGCTGCGGCAGACTCGACCGCGCGGGCAACGACGCGACGACGGAACTCGCAGCGATTCGTGACTCGCTGGTCGGCTCTCCGTAGCATCGGGAAGCCCGGTCACGTAAGCGAGCGGAGCCGTCTGGAGCGAATACGGCTCACACGTGAAACGCATGCGTCACCGCGCTCTTCCAAGCCGTAGGCCGTGAGGCCGCGGGCCGGCACGGGTGGCGTCGGCAGCGACGTGGCATCAGTTCACCGCCGGCCCCACGCCTCACGGCGTTGGGCTATGACGAAGCCAGACCCAGTCTCGCGAGCCTACGCCCCTTTCCACGGCCCGCCGAATTACCCGGCGTCGATCCGCCTCGGCGGTGCCCAGCTTGAGTTTCAGCCGGAAAATACCGATCAAACTGCCTAGCCTCACAGTGCTCGACTGCCGATGGACTCGGGGCAATGTGGCGGCTCCCCAGGATTCAACCCGCACGGTGATGGATGAAGGCTCTCTCTCGCAATCAGGTTCGTCGGGATCTGCGCCGTCACCGGCGATCGACTCGACCGAATCGCCTCGGCGTTGAATCACTGGAACGTCGCGGCATGCTGTCCGCGACGGTCGGCTCGCTTGCAGACGCCATCCCCGGTGAAGGCGACGTGCCGGTGGACGGTGGATTCCCTGCCGAAATCTTCCCGGTCTTCGAGATGGGCGCCCACGACGCGTTGCCGGATGGCGTCAGCCTGGTGATCTGCCCGGCCGTCGGCTGGCAGGGATTCGGCTTCCCTGAGATCGCGTCGACTCCGATGGAGGAGGGAATCGACGGGTTCCGGGGCTCCGATTCGGAACTCATCGGGGTTGTCGACGTGACAGGACTCGCCGGCATGGGATACCCGGTACCACTCCTCGAATGGACGCAGCAAATCGAATTCCCGGGTGACTGGACGTGGGACGAAGTCACCCCGCCGGATGCGGAACTGATGGCCGATGGCTTCGACCCGGGTGTTCAGCAGGGCGATCAGGATGAGGCGTGCACGAGGGAGCGGCCGGTTTTTGCGGCATTCTCGTCTGGTGAATCCGTCGCCACCGCCCCACGGTCTGGGAGTGGGGCACCTGCCGCGCAACCCAACGGTGGCTTCGCTGCTGCGATGTTGTGGCTCGGCAGTTTCTCCGGTGTCGACACGGATGGGGCCAAGCTGCCCGGCGGCAAGCGACGCACGCGTTGACGCGCCGGATGTCACCGCAGGGGGCGAGGCCCGCCCCGCACTGCGGGGCGAGCGTAAAGGCCGGTGCCGGAGCGCCTTCACGGATCGCACGATCACGGTGCCGGTCTGCATCGTGTTTGGGCGAGCACGGTAGGCCGTCTGTCGCATGCCCGAGGCCTCACGGCCTACGGCTTGTACGGGCAAGGATTCAGCGAGGGGCTGCCAGTGCCCCGTCGCCGGGCTATGGGAGCAAGCGCAGCCAGGATGGCGAATCGCAGCGGACATGCAGTGAGCGGCAGGCATGATGCCCGCCGCGAACGTCCGGCGACGGGGCATTGGCAGCCCCGAGCGCCGACCATGGATGGGGCACGGCAGCCGTCCGGTTACGCGTCAGCGTAACGAGCAATGAGCTCGCCGGCCTCGACGGGCGTGCCGGGCGTGACGAGCACCTCGGCGAGACGGCCGTCGCGTTCCGCGTAGACCGTCGTCTCCATCTTCATGGCCTCGAGCGAGAGGAGCTTCTGGCCCTTCGTCACCACGTCGCCCGGCTTCACGGCCACCGTCACGATCAGGCCCGGCATCGGGGCGCCCACCTCGCGGGCGTCGCCGATCGTCGCCTTGGGCCGCTTCTGCACCCTGGCCTCGAGGCTCTTGTCGGCCACCGACACGCTCCGCGGCTGGCCGTTGAGCTCGAAGAACACCGTGCGGGTGCCGTCGGCATGCGGCTCGCCCACCGTGAGCAGGCGGATGAGGAGTGTCTTGCCCGGCTCGATGTCGACCGAGAGCTCCTCGCCCGGCTTCGGACCTTCGAGGAACGCCGGCGTGGGCAGCACGCTCACGTCGCCGTGCTTGGACCGATGGGCCGCGAAGTCGGCGAACACCCGGGGATAGAGGAGCCACGAGAGCACCTCGCGGGGCGAGGCGGTGCGGCCCACGATCTCGGCCGCCTTCTTCTCGGCGGCCGCGAAATCGGCCGGCGGCAGCGACTCGCCGGGGCGGCCCGTCACGAGATCGGCCTTGCGGACGATCCGCTTGACCACGTCGGCCGGGAAGCCGCCCGGCGGCTGGCCCATGCGGCCCGCGAGCAGGTCGATCACCGACTCGGGGAAGGCGAGCTCACGGGAGTCCGTGAGCAGGTCGGACGCCTTCAGATTGTTGGTGACGAGCAGCAGCGCGAGATCGCCCACCGACTTGCTCGTGGGGGTGACCTTCACGATGTCGCCCACGAGGGCGTTGACATCCGCATAGGCGCGGCACACCTCCTCCCAGCGGTCGCCGAGGCCGAGGGCCTTGGCCTGCTCGAGGAGGTTCGTGAACTGGCCGCCCGGCATCTCGTGGAGGTAGAGGTCGGGATCCGGGGCCTTCATGCCGCACTCGAAGGCGGTGTAGTGGTCGCGGACGGCGGCCCAGTAATGGGAGAGGTGCCGCAGCGGCTCGGGGTCGAGGCCGGTGTCGAGCGGCGTGTTGCGGGCGGCCTCCACGAGCGCGTTGAGGTTGGGCTGGCTGGTGAGGCCGGCGAACGAGGCGAAGGCGGCGTCGACGACGCTCGCGCCGTTGCGGGCGGCCTCCAGCGCCGACGCCACCTGCGCGCCCGACGTGTCGTGGGTGTGGAAGTGGATCGGGATGCCCACTTCGTCGTGCAGGGCCTTCACGAGCCTGCCTGCGGCGAAGGGTTTGCAGAGGCCCGCCATGTCCTTGATGGCGAGCATGTGGGCGCCGGCCTTCTCCAGTTCCTTGGCGAGCTTCACGTAGTAGTCGAGCGAATACTTCGTGCGCTTCGGGTCGAGCACGTCGCCCGTGTAGCAGACCGCCGCCTCGCAGATCGCCCCGCTCTCCACGACCGCGTCGATCGCCACCCGCATGTTCGGCACCCAGTTGAGCGGGTCGAACACGCGGAACACGTCGATGCCCGAGGCCGCCGATTCCTTCACGAACGCCTGCACGACGTTGTCTGGGTAGTTGGTGTAGCCGACGGCGTTGCTCGCCCGGAGCAGCATCTGGAAGAGGATGTTGGGGATCCGCTCGCGGAGCTGCAGGAGCCGGTCCCACGGGCACTCCTTCAGGAACCGCATCGCCGTGTCGAACGTGGCCCCGCCCCACATCTCCAGCGAAAAGAAGCCGCTGCCGAGCCTGGCGTAGGCATCGGCCACGGCGAGCATGTCGTGGGTGCGCATCCGCGTGGCCAGGAGCGACTGGTGGGCGTCGCGCATGGTGGTGTCGGTGAGCATCAGCCGCTTCTGCCCGCGAACCCAGGCGGCGAACTTCGCGGGGCCAAGTTCCTGGAGCTTCGTGCGCGTGCCGGCGGGCGGCGGGGCGAAGCGGTCGTAGGCCGGCAGCGGTGCGGGCTGGCGGCGGACGGCGGCGGGCCGGCCCTTCACGAGCGCGTTGCCGTTGACGATCACGTCGGCGAGGAACTCGAGCACCTTCGTGGCCCGGTCGCGGCGGATCGGGAAGTCGAAGAGCGATGGCGTCTCGTCGATGAACCGCGTGGTGCAGTTGCCGGCGAGGAACTCGGGGTGCGTGACGAGGTTGATGAGGAACGGGATGTTGGTCTTCACCCCGCGGATCCGGAACTCCTGCAGGCAGCGCTCGATGTGGCCGGCGGCCTCGCCGTGGTTCAGCCCGCGGGCCGTCACCTTCACGAGCAGCGAGTCGAAGTAGGGCGTGACCACGGCGCCCGAGAAGGCGGTGCCGGCGTCGAGGCGGATGCCCATGCCGCTCGCCGAGCGGTAGGCCGTCATCCGGCCGTAGTCGGGGAGGAAGCGATTCTCCGGATCCTCGGTGGTGACGCGGCACTGGATCGCCGCGCCCATCGAGCGGATCGCCTTCTGGTCGCCGAGGCCCACCTGCGGGTCGGAGAGCTTGTGGCCCTGGGCCACGAGCAACTGCCGTCGCACGATGTCGATGCCGGTGATCTCCTCGGTGACGGTGTGCTCCACCTGGATCCGGGGATTCACCTCGATGAAGAAGAACTTGCCGGTGTCGGCGTCGACGAGGAACTCCACGGTGCCCGCGTTCTCGTAGCGGGCGGTGCGGCCGATGGCGAGGGCCGCCTCGCAGATGGCGTCGCGGGTCGTGGGGTCGAGGTTCGGGGCGGGGGCCAGCTCCACCACCTTCTGGTGCCGCCGCTGCACCGAGCAGTCGCGCTCGAAGAGGTGCACGAGGTTGCCGTGGAGGTCGCCAAGCAGCTGCACCTCGATGTGGCGGGCCCGCTGGATGAACTTCTCGACGAACACCGCCGCCGAGCCGAAGGCCGTCTTGCTCTCGCGCTGGGCGCTCTCGAGCGCCACGGCGAGTTCGTCTTCGCCGCGAACCACCCGCATGCCGCGGCCGCCGCCGCCATGGGCCGCCTTGAGGATCACCGGCCAGCCGAGTTCCTTGGCGATCTTCAGGGCGTCGGCATGGCTGGCCACCGGCTTCGGACTGCCGGCGAGGATCGGCACGCCCGCCTTGTGGGCGAGGTCGCGGGCGGCGGTCTTGTCGCCGAGCGTCTGGAGGAGCTCGACCCGCGGGCCCACGAAGGTGATGCCCGCCTTCGCGCAGGCGGCGGCAAACTCGGGATTCTCGGAGAGGAAGCCGTAGCCGGGATGGATGCCGTCGACGCCGTGCGCCTTGGCGAGCGCCACGATCCCCTCGATGTCGAGGTAGGAGCGGATCGGCTCGCACGGCTTGCCCACGAGGTAGGCCTCGTCGGCCTTGAAGCGGTGGAGGGCGAAGCGGTCTTCGTGGGCGTAGATCGCGACGGTGCGGATGCCGAGTTCGTGGGCCGACCGGAAGACCCGGATGGCGATCTCACTGCGATTGGCGACGAGGAGCTTGGTGATCGGCCGCATGAAGACGAGGTTCCCGTGGGCATGTCGGCCCCGCACACCGTGCCGACGGGCACCAATGTACCCACGCCCCATCGTGCGAATAGGCGACCGCAGGATTCCTGCCTGCTCGCGGGGAGGTCGCGACAGCCTCACGAAATCGTGGGCTTCCGCTCCTCCGCATAACTCGGCCGGAGGTACTCCGGCACGAGCGTGGCCGGATCGTCGAACCGGCCCGCGGCGGCCACGAGCCGGGCGGCCTCGGCCACATCGACGGCCGTCGGCAGGCCTGCTTCGGCTGGGGCGCAGGCGAGGTCGCCGCGGCCGCCGCACCGCTCGGCGGTTGCCGCCGGGCCACCGAGCCGCGTCCCCGCGGGGAGCGACGCGATCCAGGCATCGGCGGCCGTCGTCGCGGGCGGGCTCACCCGCCAGCCCGCCGGCTCGTCGACCGCCGGCGTTGCCCAGGCGGCATGGACCTCGCCACGACCGGCATCGAAGGCCACGGACAGGGGGGCATCGTGCCAACCCGTGACGGCCGCGATGCGGCGAGCCACGGTGACGAACCCCGACACGCCCACGAGACGCGAGCCCGTGGTCCAGGCCAGCGTCTTGGCCGCCGTCACGCCCACCCGCAGCCCGGTGAACGAGCCCGGGCCGATCACCACGGCCACGAGATCATCGCGACCGAAATCCGCCAGGGCGGTGGAGCCCTCGCCCCAGCCGCGCTGCGTCGCGGCGTCCACGAGCCGCGCGGCGAACGTGCGCGCATGCTCGCCAGCCTGCCCCAGCGGGAGTTCCGTCGCTCCGGCGTCGTCGATGGCGGCGATGGAGCCCGCGGCAAGGCTCGTGTCGATGGCGAGGATCTTCATGGGTCACGCGGCGGGGGCGGGAGGCGGCGTCCTTGACCGTGCCAAAACCGGGCCGTACGCTCGTTTTTCGCGGAAAGCAGCCGATCATCGCGGCCCGCGAGGGTTGGAGCGTACGTGAAGCGGGCCATCATCAGCGACGTCCACGGCAACCTCGAGGCGCTCCACGCCGTGCTCGAGGATATCGACCGTGAACGGGTCGACACAATCACCTGCCTTGGCGACGTGGTGGGCTACGGCCCGAATCCCTGCGAGTGCGCGGCCCTCGTTCGTGACCGCTGCGGCGTCGTGATCCTCGGCAACCACGACCAGGGGGCGCTCTTCGATCCCGACGGCTTCAACTCGGGCGCCGAACGGGCGATCCGCTGGACCCGCAGCCAGCTCGAACTGCACGACCGCCTTCCCCGCAACGCCTCCAACCGGCTCACCGACTTCCTCGGTGAACTTCCCCGCACCCATGCAGACGGCGACGTCCTCTTCGTGCACGGCTCCGCCCGCCGGCCGCTCGACGAATACGTCTTCCCGGAAGACATCTACAACCCGCTCAAGATCGAACACATCTTCGAACTGGTCGGCCGCTACTGCTTCCAGGGCCACACCCATATCCCCGGGATCTTCACGCCCGCTCCGGAGTTTCATTCGCCGGGCGTGCCCCGCACCGAGACCGAGGTGGCGATCGATCTGCCGCCTCACAAGGCGATGATCAACGTCGGGTCGGTGGGGCAGCCCCGCGACAGCGACCCCCGGGCCTGCTACGTGGTGGTGGAAGACGACCGCCGCGTCCGCTTCCGCCGGATCGCCTATCCGTTCGAGGCGACGGCGAAGAAGATCCACGCCATCGCCGACCTCGACAACTTCCTCGGTGACCGGCTCTCCCAGGGCCGCTGACGCGGCCCCCGGTTCCCCCTCCCATCCCACCGACTCCCCTCCCTGGAAACGCAGCCTGTGGATCGCCGGTATATCCAGTTCTTCGTCGTGTCGCTGGCGATCATCCTCGCCAGCCAGGCCCTCCAGACGTGGCTCTTCCCGAAGCCGCCCAAGCCGGCCGACACCGCGGCCGACACGGTCGCCGGCGAGGCGCCGTCTGACGCAACGCCGCAGGCGGCGGGCGATGCCTCATCCGCGGCCGCCAGGCCGCAGGCTGACGCCGCGCTGACGGTTCCCACCGAGTCGTCGCCCCCCGCGGCCCGCGCCCGCCGCACGCTCGGCTCCCTCGATCCGCAGTCGGCGCGGATGCTCGTCACGCTCACGAGCCGCGGCGCCGCCGTGGAGCGGATCGAACTGGCCGACGAGAAGTTTCACGATCAGGACGATCGCTCCGGCTACCTCGGGCACCTCGCAGTTTCGGCCACCGACGGCGGCTGCCGCGTGGGCGTGGTCGGGCCGGGCACGCCTGCGGCTCGCGCCGGCATCCGCGTTGGCGACGTGATCGTGAAGGTGGCGGGCACGGCCACGCCGGAGCCGGCGGCTTTCGAAGAGGCGCTCGCCGCCACGAAGCCCGGCCGCAGCGTCACGGTCGACGTCCTCCGCGACGGCGCCGCCACCAGCCTCGAGGCCCGTCTCGATCGCCGGCCGCTCGAAGTGGTGCGTCCTGAATACCGCACGCTGCCGGTCGCCGATCCCGACGACAGCCCCCACGATCCGCTCTCCTTCCGCCTCTCCGTGGAGTCGCTCGGTGGCCGGGCCCGGCCCCGGGAGCCGCTCGCCGAAATCCCGGGCCTCGAACTCGCCGACGTCGACGGGGAGGTCGATTCGGCGAGCGACGAGTCGCGGGTGCGGTTCACCCGCACGCTTCCCGGCGGGCTGACCGTCGCGAAGGAGTATCGCGTTGCGCCGGCGGGCGAGGGCTACGGGCTCGACCTCGTCGTCGAACTGCGGTCCACCGGTGATGCGACCACCATCTCGTATGCACTCGACGGGCCGACGGGCCTGCCGACCGAGGGCTGGTGGTACACGCAGCGGGTGGCCCGCGACTGGGGCTCGCTGGCCGTTCGCGACGTCGCCATGCGGTTTACCGGCAACCCGAGCACCATCGTCAGCGGCCTGAAGATCGCCGACGGCACGCTGGCCTTTCCCGCCTCCACCGTCAGCGACGCCGCGCCGCTTTCTTTCGCGGGCGTGGATGCCCTCTACTTCGCCGCGGCGCTTCTCCCCTCGCGTGACGCCGTCGATGCCCCCGCGCTCGCCGAGGTGCGGCCCTTCGCCGTGGGCGACACGCCCCCGGCCGCCCGCAAGCGGCTCGTCGACGTGACCCCACGGCTCGTCTCCCGCGACCTGACGATTCCGGCCGGCGGCGCGGTGGCCCACCGCTACGGCATCTTCGCCGGACCCAAGCGGCCCGACCTGCTGAAGCAGCACGGTCTCGACGGCGCCACGATGGACGACCTCGTCTACTACGGCTGGTTCGGCTGGGTGGCCCGCCCCATGATCGCGTTGCTCCACGCCCTCCATGCGGTGATCGGCAACTACGGGCTGGCCATCCTGCTGCTCACCGTGCTCGTCCGCGGGGCGATGTTTCCGGTGAGCCGCAAGCAGGCGATCTCCTCGCAGAAGATGCAGGAGTTGCAGCCCGAGATGAAGGCGATCAACGAGAAGTACAAGGACGACGCCGCCAAGAAGACGCAGGCCACCCAGGAACTCTGGCGGAAGCACAACTACAACCCCATGGGCGGCTGCCTGCTGGTCTTCATCCAGGTTCCGATCTTCATGGGGCTCTACCGCTCGCTGGCCACCGACGTGGAGCTGCGGCAGGCTCCGCTCTTCAGTTCGGCCATCCGCTGGTGCTCCAACCTCGCCGCCCCCGACATGCTCTGGGACTGGTCGAAATACCTGCCCGCGTTCCTCACCGCCCCCGAGGGCTGGCTGGGGCCGTTCCTCAATCTCTTCCCGCTGATCACGATCGGCCTCTTCCTCTGGCAGCAGAAGCTCTTCATGCCGCCGGCCGTCGACGAGCAGCAGCGGGTGCAGCAGCAGGTGATGAACTACATGATGTGGTTCATGGCGCTGATGTTCTTCAAGGTGCCCTGCGGCCTCTGTCTCTACTTCATCGCCTCGAGCCTGTGGGGCATCGCCGAGCGGCTCTGGCTGCCGAAGACGCTCCCGGCAACGGCCGGCGGGCCGCGGGTGGTGGACGCGTCGTTCACGGCCGCCGGCAAGGCGGCGGCCAGCGGCGCCGCGGCCGCAGCCCGCGAGAAGCGGCAGGCACGCAAGCGGAAGTAGGCGGCGCGGATGTCGCGGGCCTTGCGTTCGGGGAAGCCCAATCGCGTGAGCGATGGGGACCACGCCCGACGTGACGCAGTCGTACCGCTTACGCGGTTACGCTGTCCGGAGGCATCGCGGGCCTTGCGTTCGGGGAAGCCCAATCGCGTGAGCGATGGGGACCATGCCCGACGTGACGCAGTCGTACCGCTTACGCGGTTACGCTGTCCGGAGGCATCGCGGGCCTTGCGTTCCGGAAAGCCCAATCGCACAGCGCGCGGGCCGTGCGGCACGCTACAACTGGGATGAGGCTCTGCATGTGGTCTGCCGATGAACTGATCGTGGCCCCGGCCACCGTGCCCGGGCGCGGCGCACGCGCGATCGTGCGCCTCACGGGCGACGGTCTCGCATCGCTGCTCGAGGCGATGTTCACCCTGCGGGCCACCTCGTGGCCGCAGCCCGGCGAGCCGCCGCGGGTCGTGCCTGCCACGCTCGCCGCGGATGGCCTGGGCCGCGACTGGGGCGATTTGGCCGTCGACCTTCTGGTGTGGCCGGGGCCGGCGGGGCCTGTCGGTGCGCCGCTCGCCGAGGTGCAGCTGCCCGCATCGGCGCATCTCGTCGACGCGGTGGTGGCGGAGGCCTGTCGCCATGGGGCACGGCTTGCCCGTGGCGGGGAGTTTACGCTGCGGGCCTTTCTCGCCGGCCGGGTCGATCTCGTGCAGGCCGAGGCGGTGCTCGGGGTGGTCGATGCCCGCACGCCCGACGAACTCTGCGCCGCGCTCGACCGGATGGCCGGTGGGGCAGGGCGGGCACTGGCGGCCGTGCGTGACGAACTCCTCGATCTCCTCGCCGACATCGAGGCCTCGATCGACTTCGCAGACGAGACGGCCCCCGACTCCGTCCCCGTGGCACCGGCATGGAGCGAGGTCGCGAGGCGACTCGACGGCTGTCGCCGGTCGATCGAGCAGGTGTCGGCCACGCTCGCCGCCCGCGATGCGGCCGCAAGCGACCTGCCCCGCGTGGCCCTCGTCGGCCCGCCCAACATCGGCAAGAGCAGCCTCTTCAACTCGCTCGCCGGCCGCGATGCGGCCATCGTCGCCGATGAACCGGGCACCACCCGCGACTGGCTCGAGGCCCGCATCGGCGGGCGGGCGGGAGCCGATCATGTGCTCGTCGATCTTGCCGGGCTTGATGCCGCCTCGGGCATCGACGGCGTGGCGGCCGCCGCGCAGGCTGCGGCCGTTGCCGAACTGCGCCGGGCCGACGTGATCGTCGTCTGCCGCGACGCCATCACGCCGGCAGCGACGCCTGTCGACCACGCCGGCATCCGCATCGACGTGGTCACCCGCTGCGACCTCGGCGGCGCTCCGGCGAGCGATGCGATCGCCACCAGCGTCCGCACCGGCGCCGGCATCGACAGCCTGCATGCTGCGATCCGCGCGGCCGTGGCCACTCTGCCAGCACGGGGCTCGCCGGCGACCGTGCGCATGGCCGTGGGGGCCACGGCGGCCGCCACCGCCGTGGCCACCGCCGCGGCGCTCGCACGGGCCGCCGTGACAGGGGCGGCCAGCGACGAGGCGGAGGTCGCGGCGAGCCTCCGCACGGCCGTCGAGTCGCTCGCCGAGGTCACGGGATCCGCCATCGGCACCGACCTGCTCGATCGGATATTCTCCCGCCACTGCATCGGGAAGTGAGACCAGGCATGCCCACCACCTGCGCCGAAACACTCGCCCGTCTGCAGGCGGGCACCGCCGCCTTCGCCGCAGTCGACGCCCGGGGCCGGGCCCGCCTCGCCGCCGACACCGCCCGCGCCGTCGCCCGCGCGGCGCCGGCATGGATCGACGCCGCCGTCACCCTCAAGGCGGGCGCGCTCGGCGTGCCGCCGGCCGAGGTCGTCGCCGAGGAGACGGCCACCGGCCCCCTCGCCACGCTGCGGCTGCTCCTGATCACCGCACGCATCTTCCGCGACGTGGCATCCCGGGGCGTGCCGCGCGCCGCCGCGGCCCCGCGCGAACTCCATCCGGCCGGCTTGGCCGCGGCTTCATTCATCGGGGTCGAGGTGCTTCCCGAGCCCTGGATCGCCGACCGCGCGATGTTCAGCGGCCATCAGGCCACCGTGCGTTGCGGCAATCCCGGCGGCGTCGAGGCCTTCCTTCGCTCGTGGCGGGAGGAATGCCGTGATCGTCCGCGCCGGGGCGGCGTGGCCCTCGTGCTCGGCGCGGGAAACGTCACCGGCCTGGCCGCCGCCGACAGCATCTCGCAGGTGTTCGAGCACGGCCGCGCCGCGCTGCTCAAGCTCCACCCGCTCCACGAGCCTCTCGCCCCGGTGCTCGCTGCGGCGTTCGAGCCGCTCGTCGCCGCCGGCATGCTCGCGATCGTGACGGGCGGCCCGGAGACCGCCGCCGAGGCGCTCGCCTCACCGCTCGTCACGCACGTGCACCTCACGGGCGGGCAGCCCGCCTTCGACGCCATCGTGTGGGGTGGCCCCGGTCCGCGGCCCGCATCCGCCACGCCCGTGCTCGCCACGCCGATCACCTGCGAACTCGGCGGCGTGACGCCGTGGATCGTGGTGCCGGGCCGCTATTCCGCCGCCGAGTTGGCATATCAGGCCGACGTGGTGGCGGCCTCGATGCTCAACAACACCTCGTTCAACTGCATCGCCACGAAGTGCGTGGTCACCTGCCGGTCGTGGGACCAGCGCGACGAGTTCCTGGCCCTCGTGGCCGGTCGGCTCGCCGCCGCCCGGCCGCGTCCGGCCTGGTATCCGGGGTCGGTCGCGGCCTGGGAACAGGTCGCCGGGGGACCGGCGCCGGCCGATGGCACGCTCCCCTGGATCTTTCGCACGGGCCTCGACCCCGTGGCCGATCCCCGTTGGCTGGAACGGGAGTGGTTCGTGCCCGTGGCGGCGGAGGTGCCGCTCGACGCCGCCGACATCGAGGCCTTCTGCGTTCAGGCCGGCGGCCTCGTGCGGCGGCTCCCGGGATCGCTCGCCGCCAGCGTGACCGTGCCCGGCTCGTTGCCCGACCACGACGCCCGGCGGGTCGACCTGCTCGTCGATCACCTCGAATACGGCGTGGTGGCGGTGAACACGTGGTCGGCGCTGGCCTACGCCTTTGCGAGCGTGCCCTGG
>JBJTDZ010000129.1:0-22910 GCA_046092585.1 Pirellulales bacterium
TCGAAGGAGTGGCCGATGTCGATGACGAGCAGAAACGGCGGGTTGTCGTCGGGCAGCGCCCGCACGTAGCCCTCGGCCTGGCCGCGGGCCGCGATCATGGAGTCGTCCCAGCCGGCGGTGCCACGCACGCTCGTTCCAGTCTTGCGGCGGGCCCTGGGCGCCGCCGGATCGGCCACCGAAAGCGGATCCTTCGCCTCGCGGGCCACCGATTGCTTCGTCTCGCAGACGAAGGCCCCCTTCTTGTAGAGGTCGATGTAGCCGGTGGAGGTTTTGCCGTCGGGGTTTTGAAACGTGACGGCCTTGTCGAACACGTAGCGGTTGGCCGCCTCGTCGGCCACGCTCGGATCCGGCCGCGGCACCCCCAGCAGGTCGCAGAGCTCCGCGAGGAAGATCTGGTAGTTGGCCCGCTCGGCCCCGGCGCTCGCGCCCCAGCGGGCCAGAAACGCCTCCACGGCCGGCCCGCCGCCGCCCCTGCCCTGCTCCGTCACCGTGAGGTCTCGACTGTCGGCCATGCCCCGCAGCGTATCCTCCGTCAGCGGGGAATCCTACCGGGACTTCCGGCCACATTGAGCAACCTTATTCCACCTTATCGTTTTTCGATAAGGTTGCATAAGATCATTCAAATCCATTGACCCGCGCACCAATCCCTGCGCCCCCGGGGCAGGCTCCTCGCCGCCAGAACTCGCCGGCCGAACCCAGATTCTCGAAACAGCGTCGATCGCGCTCGATCGTATGCGGGCTGGGTTCCACGCTCGCAGCCTGATGCTGATCGGACTCCGCGGCGTGGGCAAGACGGTGCTTCTCAACCGCATGCATCAGGACGCGGAAGCCAACGGGCTCGCAACCGTCATGCGCGAGGCCCCAGAAGGACGGTCGCTTCCCGCCTTGCTCGCACCACCCGGGCGCTCGCGGAAATCCTGCGGCAGACCGAGGGCTATGCCTACTTCCTCCAGGAATGGGGCAAGCACGCCTGGAACGCCGCCGCGACGAGCCCGATCGGTCCGGCCGATGTCGATGCCGCCACCATCGCCGCCCTCACGGAACTCGACGGCAGTTTCTTCCGCGTGCGCATGGATCGGCTGACGCCGGCTGAGAAGCGATATCTCTACGCGATGGCCGAACTCGGCCCCGGCCCGCATCGCAGCGGTGACATCGCAGCACGGCAGAACCGCAGCGTCGAGACGGTCGCGCCGACGCGTGCAAGCCTGATCCGCAAGGGGATGATCTATTCGCCCGCCCACGGGACACCGCGTTTACGGCCCCGCTCTTCGACGCATACCTCCGTCGGGCGATGCCACGGGCTCCGTGACAGCACGAGCCTCGACGGCGGCACGGCCCGGTCGCGGTTCAGGCCGACGGGGACTCTTCGAGAAACGTCCCCATCCGGCGGAACTTCTCGTACCGCTCGGACACCAGCTGGTCGCGGGGCCGGGCGAGCAGTTCGCGGAGGCTCCGGGTGAGAAACATCTTCAGGCGGGCCGCCATCCGCCGCGGATGCCGGTGGGCGCCGCCGGCCGGCTCCTCGATCACGGCGTCGATCACGCCAAACTCCTTGAGATCCGCCGACCGGAAGCGGAGCGCCCGGGCCGCGTCGGCCTTGAACTCCACGCTCTTCCAGAGGATGCCGGCGCAGCCCTCGGGGCTGATCACGCTGTAGTAGGCATGCTCGAGCACCGCCACGCGATCGCCCACGCCGATGCCGAGGGCGCCGCCGGAGCCCCCCTCGCCGATCACCACGCAGATGATCGGCACGGGCAGCGAGGCCATGAGAAACATGCTCTCGGCGATCACCTGCGCCTGCCCGCGCTCCTCCGCCCCCACGCCGGGATAGGCGCCCGGCGTGTCGATCAGGCAGATCACCGGCAGGCCGTATTTCGCCGCCAGCCGCATCTTGCCCATCGCCTTGCGGTAGCCCTCGGGATGCGCGCAGCCGAAGTGGCAGGCCTGCCGCTCGGCGAGCGTCTTGCCCTTCTGGTGGCCGATCACGAGCACCTTCTGCTCGTCGAGCTTGGCGAACCCGGTGAGCATCGCCCGGTCGTCGCCGAAACACTTGTCGCCATGGAGCTCCACGAACTCGTCGAAGACGAGCTCCAGGTAGTCGCTCGTCTTCGGGCGATCGGGATGCCGCGAGACCTCGACGGTCTGCCAGGGATCCAGGCTGCCGAAGACCTTCTTCTGCACCTCGACGAGTTCCCGCTTCAGGCGACGGAGTTCCTCCTCCTGCTGACCGCCCAGCGGGGCGGACTCCAGGGCGGCGATCCGGTCCTCGATCTCGTAGATCGGCTTCTCGAGCGGCAGGCGGCGTAGTCCGGCGGGCATCGGCGGTGATCTCCGGGAGCGAGGCGGTTCCGGATTTTCGCCGCCCGCGAAATCCCGCGTCAACCGCGGAAATCCCGGGACACGCCCATCGTCACGCAGCCGCACCGCTCACGCGGTGACGCTTCCCGGGTGCGGCGTTGGCCGTGGCATCGGGAGTTGGCTGCCAGCACCCTGCCATGGAAGCCCAATCGCGTGAGCGATGGGGACCACGCGAGGCTCCGTTCACACCATCGCCCGTTCGAGGAGCCGGATCGAGCGGAGCTGCTGGAGCACCTCCTTCATCGACCCCGGCCGCTCCGCCGGCTTCTTGGCGAGCAGCTGCCGCAGATACTTCGACACGCTCGTGGTGGCGTTGGTATTGAACGTTTCGACCGCCGGCACCGTGGCCGACACGTGCTTGTTGAGCAGGTCGTTGGTGTCGGCGCCGGTGTAGGGCGGCCGGCCGGCGATCAACTCGAAGAGCACGCAGCCGAAGGAGTAGATGTCGCTGCGGGCGTCGAGGGCCTCGCCCCGGATCTGCTCCGGCGACATGTAGCTCGGGGAGCCCTGGGCGGTCGTCTTGCCGCCGAGCAGCCTGCCCAGAAAGCCCGATGCCTTCGCGGCGATCGCCATGTCGATGAGCTTCACCTGGCCGTCGCCCGCGGCGAGCACGTTGTCGGGCTTCACGTCGCGGTGCACCCAGCCCCGGGCATGCATGTGATCGAGGGCGAGGGCCATCTCCGTCACGATCCGCTGGAGCTTCGGGGCCAGCGCCTCCACCCCCGCCGCGATCTGCCTCTTGAGGTTGGCCGCCGGGAAAAGCTCCATCACCAGGTGCGGCAGCCCGCCCTCCTCCGAGAAGCGGTCGATCTTGATGATCGTGGGATGATCGAGCGACGAGGCCACCTTGAGCTCGTGGTCGAGCAGCTTTCGCTGGCCGACGTCCTGCGCCATCGAGGGCACGACCAGCTTCACGGCGACCTTCTTGCGGGCTTTCGTGTCGAGCCCCTCCCAGACCTGGCAGTGCTTGCCGAGGCCGATCTGCTGGACGAGCTTCACCGGGCCGAGCTGTTCGGGAATCGTGCTCATGTTCGCGACGCTGCGGAGGGAGACGCTGGAAACGCTACGACGGCCACGCCACACCCAGGTCGATCGCCACGAGCACGAGCCCCTGCGGCGGCGCCGTCGGCCCGGCGGCGGGCCGGCTGCGGGCGGCGAGCGCCTCCCCGAGCCACCCCGGAGAACGCCGCCCCGCACCGACCATCACCAGCGAGCCGACGATGATCCGGACCATGTTGTACAGAAAACCATTGCCCTCGACCTCGACCCACACCTCGGCCCCGGCGGCGTCGCTCGCCAGGGGCGGCCGAAACACCTCCAGCGAGTGGATCGTGCGCACCTTCGACAGCCGCGTGGAGGGGGTGGTCTCGAAGCTCGTGAAGTCGTGCTCGCCGACGAGGGAGGCGGCGGCCTCCCGCATCGATCCCCCGTCGAGCCGGCTCCGCCACCGCCACACGAGATGCCGGTCGAGCACCGGCTTCCAGGCCGCATCGTGGATCCGGTAGCGATACCGCTTCTTCACCGCCGCCGACACCGGGTCGAACTCGGGGCCCACCTCCCTGCCCTCGCGGATGGTGACGTCGGCGGGCAGCGTGGCATTCAACGCCCGCACCCAGACCTCGGCGGAATGGCCGCTCGCGGAGCTGAAGGCCGCCACCTGGTCGAGGGCATGCACGCCGGCATCGGTGCGGCTCGCCCCCTTCGGCAGGAGATCCTCGCCCGACACCTGGCGGATCGCCGCGGCCAGGGTGCCCTGCACCGTCGTGCGGCCCGGCTGCGTCTGCCAGCCCGAGTAGCGTGTGCCCTCGTAGGCGAGCCGCAGGGCGATCCGTTGCGTGGGGCTCTGCGGCCCGCCCGCGGCGCCGTCGTCGGCCGCGCCGCCAGCCGGCCCCGGGATCATGGCCGCGCCGCGTGCCCCGCGCCGCGCGTCCCGTGCTTCGCGAGGTATTCGGCGATCTGCACGGCGTTGGTGGCCGCCCCCTTGCGGAGGTTGTCGGACACGCACCACAGCGCGATGCCATTGGGGCAGGAGATGTCCTCGCGGATCCGGCCCACGAACACCTCGTCGCGGCCGGTGGCCGTGCGGGGCTGCGGATACCGCTTCGCGGCGAGGTCGTCATCGACCACGACCCCGGGAAACGCCGCCAGGAGCTTCCGGGCCTCGTCGGCCGTGAGCTTCCTTTCGGTCTCGATGAGGATCGACTCGCTGTGGCCGTTGGCCACCGGCACGCGGACGCAGGTGGGGCTCACCTGGATCGACTCGTCGCCGAGGATCTTGCGGGTTTCGAGCACCATCTTCATCTCCTCGCTGGTGAAGCCGTTGGGCTTCGGCGAGCCGATCTGCGGAATGAGGTTGGCCGCGATCGGATGCGGGAACACCTGCTTCGCCTCCGGCTCCTTCGCCAGCCAGGCGCCGGTCGCCTGCTCGAGCTCGCGGGTCGCCGCGAGGCCGGCGCCGCTGACGGCCTGGTAGGTGCTCACGATCACCCGCGTCACCCGGGCCGCGTCGTGGAGCGGCTTCATCACCATCACCATCTGCGTGGTGGAGCAGTTGGGGCTGGCGATGATGCCCTTGTGGGTGGCGATCGCCTGGGGATTGACCTCGGGAATCACCAGCGGCACGTCGGGATTCATCCGGTAGAAGGCGCTCTCGTCGACCACGACGGTGCCCCGCTCGACCGCCCAGGGCACGAACTCGGCCGCCACCTCGTCGGGCGTGCTGCCGATCGCCACATCGACGCCCCGAAAGGAGTCGGGGCCGAGCACCTCCACGTCGAACGTCTGCCCGCCCGCCCGCATCGGCGTGCCGGCCGACCGGGCGGAGGCGAGCAACTTGATCCGCTGGGCAGGAAACTTCCGGGCCACGAGCAGGTCGACGATGATCCTGCCGACGGCGCCGGTGGCGCCGACCACTGCGAGGGTATCGATCATGGGCAGTTCAGCGGGGTGCTGGTGAGGAACGAGGGGTGGGAGACGATGCAGATCGGCCGGGTCGACGGAGGAGCCGCTCGAACACCGCCGCCGGCACGAACGCCAGGTTGGCCGTGATCATCGCGAGCCCGAACTCCATCATGCCCATGGCGAGGCCGATCCCCAAGTGGACCGCCACCGCCATCGCCAGAAACAGCCGGCGGGTGAGCCGCGGCCAGACCAGGGCCGGATAGGCCACCTCCCACCAGAGGGTGGCGAGCGTGAGGGCGTTGACGAGCAGCGGGTGCCCGGCGAGGCCCCGGAGGTCGAGCGTGCGGTAGCGGTCGTTGGCAACCGCGCCCCAGAGGGCGGTGCCCTCCCACCAGCTCGCGCCGAAGAGCTTGCCGGCTCCGGAGAAGAGGTAGACCACGCAGAGATGCACCTGCAGCAGGCGGAGGGCGACGTTGGCCCGGACCGACGCCTCCCCTCCCCTGCCCCGCCCGGCGCCGAAGAGCAGGCGGTCGACGGAGAGGCGGGCACCGCTCGGCCCCACCACCAGCGGCACGAGCAGCATCCCGAGCGTGTCGTCGAGCCCGAAGACGTTGAGCGGCGCGCGATTGGCGGCGCTGACGAGGCAGACAAACGAAACACCCGCCGCGAGCGGCGCGGCCAGGCCGAGCGTGAGCAGGATCGCCGCGACCAGCGCGATCCCGGCCACTGCCCGGATCATCGTCGGCGACGAGGCGGTGAAGTAGAGGCTCCACTGCCAGGGCTGGTCGTTGATCCGCCAGACCTGGTCGGGCCGCAGCCAGCCACGGTCGCCGAAGAAGGCGTCGGCGTCGAGCAGCCACACCACGCACGACCACGCGAGGATCGCGCCGGTGACGATGCGGATCACGGCGAGCGGCAGGGGATCGGCCGGCGTGAACCAGAATGCATTCCAGGCAGCGGACCACTCGGTGAGCCAGCCCCGCGGCGTCATGCCCGCTTCGTCGTGTCGCGGAAGGCTCGTGATCATCGGCCATCTCCCGCGAAGCCATAGGTGCCCAGGGGCGTCACCACGTCGGTCCCCGTCTCGCCGGCGAGCACCTCGGCCGGATCGGGCAGGTAGTGTTCCACCGATTCGAGCGTCACCCGCGTGCCCCCGTGCGCGCGCAGCAGCGTGGTGGCCACGCCCTTCACGAGCGGCTGCCACTCCCGCTTGGCCTGGTCGCGAACCTCGACGGGGGCATCCGGCGGCGGCACGAGGGCCGCGATCTTCTCGCTCACCATGAACCGCCGGTGGTAGAGCAGCCGGGGGCGATCGAGCGTTTCGTCAGGCACGCTCCCGGTCTTCGTGCCGCCATCGGCGAGCGCCATCGTCCAGCGGATCGTGTGGCCGGGGCCGGGATTGGGCGCGAAGAAGCGGTAGCCATGGCCGAGGTAGAGCGATCCCACGAGCGGCCGCAGCGGCTGCAGGACGACGCCGGCCAGTTCGCTCGCCGGCGGCGGCCCCGCAAGTGGCGGCAGGATCACGGCGGCGAGGTAGATGAGGATCACGACGCTGGCCATCGCCCGGACAGCGGGCGACCATCGCATCACGGTCGACGTGGTGGCATGCATGCGGAAAACGCTCTCGCCCACGAGCATCGGATCGGATCACGGGTCGGCTGCAGCGTCGACCCACGGCAACCCTAGGTCACGCGCCGACGACGGCCACGCCCGTTGCAATCCGCACAACCCAACCACCCCTGCCCGCATCCTGCGGTCAGACCGTCCGGTCCCAGCCGTAGGCCGTAAGGCCTCGGGCCGGCCAAACCGTCAACCGTGCCGCCCCACACGCCTCACGGCGTTGGGCGAGCACGCATCCCGCCCCGCACGACGCGTGCGGCTCACGTGGGACGCAGGATCGTGCTGCGGCGCCGCCCGGGAGACATGCTCGTCGCCGGCGGACTTTGCCGTTGCAGGCTCGCGGGTGCATGGTGGCTCGTGGGTTGCAGGCAAAGTGCACCGGCTCCTGCGCGTGCCTCCCGGACGGCTCCCCCGTCACTCACACCACGGACTCCAGAACGAAAAATCCCCGCGTGGCACATGGCCACGCGGGGATCTCGTGAACTCGATCGCGAACCGATCCCCGGGGATCAGTTGAGCGACGCGGTGGTCTCGACGGCGGCCATGAGGCCGGTCGGGGCAAGCGTCAGGTCGATCTGGTCGCCGGCGGCGAGGTCGATGACCTTCGACACCTCACGCTCCTGGCCGTCGACGACGGACACGACGCGAATCTCGTAACCCTTCCACGTCCTGCCCGCGGGCAGGCTGGCCGTCTCGAACGTGCGCACGTCGCCGGTCGACGCGGTGGCGTTGCCGGCGAGCCACACCTTCGCGTCGGCGGGCACGCGGAGCGTGACGCTCGTCGTGACGCTCTCGGCGGCAGCGTCGAACGACACCGTCGACTGTCCGCCCGCAGCGAGGGCGACGACCTTCGTCGACTCCTTGCCGCCAACGGCCATCCGCACCACGAACTCGTAGGTCTGGCCGGCGGCCAGGCCCCGCGACAGGTAGCGGCGAACCGCACCCTCCGACGTGGTCTTCGTGCCGTTGACGAACACGGCGGCCTCCGCGGGAACCTTCACCACCAGGAGGGCACCGTCGGCCGGCACCGTCTCCCGCGCGGTCGTGTCGGTCGTGGCCGGGGTGGCCGACGGCGTGCCGATCACCTCGCCGCCGGTCATCGACGGAGTCTCGTTGATGACGCGATACGACTCGATCGGCATGGCCGACGAGTAGCCCTCGACCATCGACGAGGTGGCGTAGCCGGCCGAGCCGTAGCTGCCGCCCGACGAACCGCCCGACGAACCGCCCGACGAACCGCCCGACGAACCGCCCGACGAACCGCCCGACGAACCGTAGGAGTAGCCGCCGGACGAACCGCCCGACGAGCCGTGCCGGGCCGCATGGCGATAGGCACGCATCGCCTTCTTATATTGATGGTGCGAGCCCCAGCTGCCGTACGAGCCCGACGACCCATACGAGCCGTAGCTGCCACCCGACGAGCCGGCGCTGTACGAGCTCGAGCTGCCGCCGGAGCTGCCACCGGACGAGCCGCCCGACGAGCCATAACTGCCACCGGACGAACCGCCCGACGAGCCCGACGACCCGTAGCCGCGGTAGCGGTGATGCCAGCCGGCCTGCACGTCGCAGGCCGCCGCGACGACCGCGACGAACGAAAGGACTCCAGCGATCCGAACCCAGCGACGCTGCGCCATGACGAGCAATCTCCCTTGAAATTCGCAATGTTTTCGATGGCCCACCCCCGGAACCGGTTTCGAGGGACGGACAACCAATCCCGCAAAGATAGTTTGCGGGTCAGGCAAATCAAGGAGTTTGGGAAAGATATTCCGGTGATTCTCGGCGGCTGGTCCGACCGTTCGTAGCCCGGGATCCAGGCGGGGCTTTCCCGAGGAAAACGCTCATTTCTCAGTCTTTTCGACGCTGACGGCGTCTACGTCGAGCGTGCCCGTGCCCCCGCACATCCCCACCATCAGGCTCGCTTCCCGGGCCCAGTCGGGCACCGTGAGTTCCTTCTCGACCGGCGTCCAACGCCCCTCGACCGGCAGCGGCCCCAGCTCCTCGACGGCCGACCGGCGGCGCCGCTCATCGAGAAACTTGACCACGAGGAGTGGCCGCTCGTCGGCATCACGGCCGCTGACGACGTCGGCGCCACGGACCTGCGCCCGCACCCGCAGCCGGTTCACCCGTGAGCCGTCGACCGCGAATCCCTGGAAGATCTGTGCGGGCCGGCCGGGCTCGGCATTCGTGAGCCGCAGATGGCGGCCTCCCTCCCCTGCCCCGTTCGCGACGACCGCCGCCTGCCGACCGTAATACCAGACGGCGGGCACGAGCTCGTCGTCACCCACCACCTCCTCGAATCCACCGTTGACGATCGCGGGCCGCGCGCCGTCGGGCAGGATGCGTCGGCCTTCCTCGGCGGCGCCCGTCATCGGCACGAAGAGCGTGGGCTCGAGCGTCTCCCGCACGAACTCGCCGCCGCGCCGCGTGATCCGCACGAGCGATTGCGCGAAGCGTTCGCCCACGGGAATCACCATCCGCCCGCCGTCGGCAAGCTGGTCGAGCAGCGGCTCGGGCACGTTCTCCGGCGAGCAGGTCACGATGATGCCGTCGAAGGGGGCATGCTCGGGCCACCCCGCGAAACCGTCACCCGCCTTCGTCACGACGTTGTCGTAGCCGAGACGGCGGAGCGTCTGAGCCGCCTTCTCGGCCAACGGCTTCTGGATCTCGATCGAGTAGACGGCCTCGACGAGCGGCGCCAGCACCGCGGCCTGGTAGCCGCTCCCGGTGCCGATCTCGAGCACGCGATCGCCAGGCTGCGGATCGAGCTTCTCCGTCATCGAGGCCACCACGAAGGGCCCCGAGATCGTCTGCCCCGAGCCGATCGGCAGGGCCATGTCGACGTAGGCCTTGGGCCGCAGGGCCGGCGGCAGAAACTCGTGCCGCGGCGTGGTCCGCATGCTCTCCAGCACCCGCGGATCGCGCACGCCCCCGGCCACGAGTTCCTCGCGGACCATCCGCTCACGCGCTGCCGCATGCTCGTCGACCGGCGCGGCGGCCGCGACCCAGCCAACGCCGGCAACCACCGCGGCGACGAGCAGCCTGGCTGGTCGCATCACCGTTGCGGTGCGGGCTCGCTGCCGACCAGTTCGATCTCGAACACGAGCACCTCGTTGGGCTCGATGGTGGGCGGCGACCCCTCCTCGCCGTAGGCGAGATTCGGCGGCAGGTGGATCCGCCATTTCGACCCGGCCTTCATCAGCGGCAGCGCCTCCTGCCATCCCGGCACCACGCCACGCAGCGGAAACCGGGCGGGCTCGCCCGCCGGATCGGTGCCGTCGAACTGCGAGCCGTCGACGTGCTTTCCCACGTAGTGCGCGACGACGACCTGGTCGAGTGTCGGCTGGGCGCCGGTGCCCTCCTTCAGCACCTCGTAGAGCAGGCCGCTCGGCAGCGACTTCACGCCGGCCTCGGTCTTCTTCGCGTCGAGGTAGGCCTTGCCCTTCGTGAGGTTCGTCGCGGCGGCCGCCTTCATCCGCTCCGCCATCGCCTGCTGGGTCTTCCGCATCGCGGCCTCGAGGGCCATGAGCGCGGCGCGAAACTGCGGCTCGGCGAACCGCGGCTTCTTGCCCGACACCGCATCGGCGAGACCGGCCGCGAGGCCCGCCGCATCGACGGGCGAGCCGATCTCCTGCTGCTCGGCGAGGATCTGCTGGCCGATCCGATACCCCATCGCGTAGCCCATGTCTTCCCGCGAGGTGGTCGGCGCCGCGGCGGGCGTCGCCAGCGGTTCGGCAGGCCCCTGGGCCGTGGCACGCAGCGTGCCCGCCGCAACGATCAGACCACAGACGATCGGGAACATCCGCATGACGATTCTCCGAGGTTCGTGAGAGCCGGGATGACGCCCAGCATACCGGAGGGCGGTCCCCAGCGCTTACGCGATTGGGCTTCCTGATGCAGGAAGCGTAACCGCGTGAGCGGTACGATTGCGGTGGTGGCGGGGTTGCCTCGCATCGACGCATGATCCACACACGCGATCAGCGTGAGCGGCATCAGGCGTCGCGGGGCTTCGCCAGCGCCCCGCGGGTGAGCTCCAGAAACGCGGTTTCGAGGTTCACATCCTGCTCGCGCAGGGAGACGAGCCCGTACCCGTCGGCGACGAGCCGGGCGGCGATCGCCGAAGCGTCGGGCACGCCGTCGGCGAGCGCCACGACCACCTCGCCGTCCTTCACCGTCACCGCGGCAGCCTCGGGACAGCGTTCGATCGCCTGCGCCGCCGCCTCGGCCGGCCCCACCACGCGGATCCGCACCGTGGGCCGGCCCCGGACCCGCGCGAGCAGTTCCTGCACGTCGCCACAGGCCAGCAGCCTTCCATACTCGATGATGCCGACGCGATTGCAGATGTCGGCCAGCTCGGGAAGGATGTGGCTCGACACGAGGATGGTCTTCCCCATCCCCTGGAGCCGCTTGAGCAGGTTTCGCATCTCGATCCGGGCGCGGGGGTCGAGGCCGCTGGCCGGTTCGTCGAGGAGAAGCACCTGCGGATCGTGAAGCAGCACGCGGGCAAGCCCGAGCCGCTGCGTCATGCCGCGGGAGAGGCTCGTGACCAGTTCGTCTCGCTTCGCGACCAGGTCGACGAGTTCGAGCGATCGCTCCGCCACCTGCCGCCGCTTCGGGCCGTCGATCCGGTACGCGGCGGCGAAGAACTCCAGGTATTCGATCACCCGCATGTCGTCGTATACGCCGAAGATGTCGGGCATGTAGCCGATCAGCCGACGGATCTCCCGGGGGTGCGTGTAGATCGAGTGGCCGCAGACGTAGGCCTCGCCCCAGGTGGGCGCCAGCAGCGTGGACAGGATGCGGATCGTGGTCGTCTTGCCCGCGCCGTTGGGGCCGATGAACCCGAAGAGATCCCCCTGCTCGAGCTTCAGGTCGAGCGACTCCAGCGCGAAGAAATCGCCGTACTTCTTGGTGAGGTCGATCGTCTCGATCATGGCGCGGGCTCCGCGACGAGGGGAATCACGATGCGGCAGAGGCCGGCTGCCGCCCCGACGGGCTCCACCGGCCCGGAGGTGCCGAGCACGAGCCGCCAGACGGTCGCCTGCTCGGCCTCGGGCAGCAGCCCGATGAGCACGGCGCGGTCGAGCGGCAACACGGGCGAGAGATCGAGCCGCGCGAGTCGGCCGCCAGCCCGCGCGGTGTAGCCGGTTCCACCGGCGGCGGCATGAAACGCGGCCACCTCCAGGATGCGGTCCACGTCGGTGACGGCCTCATCCCACCGGGTGCCCGACTCGCGCTCCTTGACGGCCGACCGGCGGGTGAGGGCGCTGATCAGCGACCGCGGCCCCCGGCCCGCGGCGGTGTCGTACGACTGGCCCGTTTCGAGCGTGCCCACGTCGTAGAGCCAGCCGGCATGCAGGAGCCGGCAGTCCCGCAGGGCGAACGGGAGGCGATGGGAAACGCTCCCGCCGAGCGTGCCCTGCGCGGTGCGGTGGAGCGTGGCCTGGACGACGGCCTGCGACACCTCGCCCGTCCACGACACCTCGAAGAGCCGGCTCGATGCCGCCGCCATCGGAACGCCTTCGAGGTTGGCGAGTGAGCCGCCGTAGCCGTAGTCGGCCGCGGCAAGCGACGGGTGCGGGAGGGGGGTCTCCATGCCCGCGAAGCCGCGGCCCGCATCGGCCATCCACGACACGGCCGCGGCGGTGGCCGACCAGGCATCTCCCCCCGCGGCCTGCACGTCGATCGTGTCGTTGCCGGGGGAGAGCACCGCGGCCCACGAGGTGCCCCGCACGAACCTGCTCTCGGCATCGATGTCGAGCACCTCCGCCGTGCGGGCCTCCGCCTCGCGGCCGCCGCCCCACGCGGTGGCCAGCGCGGCAGCAACACCCGTGCAGGCGATTGCGGCGGCGGGCAGCGTCAGCCACGAGAGCCACGGCCGGCCGCTCCGCGACACGAGCCACCAATCGAGCGGATGCAGGAGGAGCACGTAGACCATGCCGATCGCCGCCACGAGTTCGAACGGCACGGGCCGGCGCGTGCCCGCAGCCCCGCCCTCCGTGCCGGCTTCGCTGGGAAACGTGTCGAGCGCCGCCCGGAGTTGGCCGGCGAGATCGCCGCTGGCGGCGCGGTCACCGTCGTCCGACCGCACGCGGCCGCCAAGCCCGGCGAAGACGATCGCCTCGCCTCCCTTCCACCCCCGCAGCGCCTCGGCGTCGAGGTCGCAGCCGACCCACGTGACCGTGCCGAAGCCGCGGCTCCGACGAACCACGAAGGGCACCGCGGCGGCTCCGTCGCCCGCGTTCACGTCGACCACGCCGGCGCACGCGTCGAAGACCGGCACCTGCAGCGTGGCCTCCGCAAGCCGCTCGGCCAGACCGCCGACCCGGGCATACGACTCCACCGCTTCCAGGCGGCGCAGCGGCGCTCGCGAGCACACCCTGCCGGGCAGCCACGCCGCGGCCGGCGAATCCTCGGCGATCGCGGCCGCCGATTCGCCGGCGAGGAGCAGGAGCCGACCGCCACCACGCAGCCAGCCGTCGATGGCGGTCTGCAGGTCGGCCGACAAACCGGGCAGGCTCGCGCCGCAGATCACGATGGCATCGGCGATGTCGAAGTCGCGAGCCGACATTCCCGGGGCTGCCGGCTCACGTCGCGCGTCGACCGTCAGCACCCGGGTGGTGGTGCCCTGCTCGCGGTCGAGGAGCCGGGCGGCCCGGGTCACGGCGGGCAGATCGCCGTAGACGAGGAGAACGGAATCGGTCGATGCGATCGGCTCCCCCAGATCCGCCTCGTGCACGACCGGGCCACCGGCGTCCGTTCGCTCCACGCGAACGCGTCCCGTGGGACGGCCGAACCGCACGCTGAACCGTGCGGTGGCCTTGTCACCGTCGGCCTGCAGTTCGGCCGGCAACGAACGAACGAACTGCCCTTCGGGATCCTCGACCGCAACCCGCACGGTGCCGCCGGCCGCGGAAGCGGGCGCTGCCACCACCAGCGGAGTCCATGAGCCCGTGCGACGAAAGCCTCCGATCCCGGCGGTCACGTCGCCCACCACCTGGCCCGCGGCGACGTGGCCCGCGGCCAGCACGAGCACGACGGCGGCCATCGTCCCGCCGCCAGACCCGGCCCGACGCTGGCTCATGGCTTCTCCGCGTCGGGGCATGTGCAGGCACGCTGCCCGCAGCCCGGGCAGCCGGTGCCGTACTTCCGCCGCACCGCCTCGTCGAGATCGACCCCCACGACGTTGGCGATCGTCGCCAGCCAGGCAAGCACGTCGGCGAACTCGAGCGTCTGCTCCTCGCGGCTGCCGCTCCGCAGGGCCGTGGCGAGTTCACCGATCTCCTCGGTGAGCCACATGAAGGTGCCCTCGACGCCCCGCTGCGCATCCTTTTCGTGGTACATCGCGCGGATCAGGTCCTGAAACTCGCGGAGCGTCATCGGCGGCATTCCGTGGGGGGCTGGTCATGGCGGGACGGCGCCCACCGGGCAGGCGGACGAGTCTACAAAAACACGGGGCTCACGCGCGGCCCGCGTGCCGCCTCGCCGGGCGGCGGCTACGATGGGGGCTTCGGCGGCGACCGCCCGCCGCGAGCCCCGTTGGATCCGTCTGCATGAGCACGCCCCGCCCCATCCGCATCTTCGACACCACGCTCCGCGACGGCGAGCAGTCGCCGGGCGCGAGCATGAACCGCACCGAGAAACTCGAGGTGGCCCAGGCCCTGGAGAGGCTCGGGGTGGACGTGATCGAGGCAGGATTCCCGATCGCCTCGCCGGGCGACTTCGAGAGCGTGCGCGACATCGCGGCGGCGATCACGAACGCCACGGTGTGCGGGCTGGCCCGCTGCAACGACGGCGACATCGACCGGGCCGCCGAGGCGCTCCGCCCCGCGCGCCGCGGCCGCATCCACGTGTTCCTGGCGACGAGCGCCATCCACCGCGAGTTCAAACTGCGAATGACGGAGGAGGAGATCGTGGCCCGCGCGGTGGCGGGCGTGCGCCGGGCCCGCAGCCTCTGCGACGACATCGAGTTTTCGCCGGAGGACGCCGCCCGCACCGAGCCCGATTTCCTCTGCCGCGTTGTGGAGGCGGTGATCGCGGCGGGAGCCACCACCGTCAACATCCCCGACACCGTCGGCTACGCCACCCCGTCGCAGATGCACCGGGTGATCCGGGCGCTCGTCGAGCGGGTGCCGAACATCGACAAGGCGGTGATCAGCACCCACTGCCACGACGACCTCGGCCTGGCGGTGGCCAACAGCCTCGCCGCGGTCGAGGCGGGAGCCGGCCAGATCGAGTGCACGATCAACGGCATCGGCGAGCGGGCCGGCAACTGCGCGCTGGAGGAGGTGGTGATGGCCCTGCGGACGCGGGCCGACCACTACGGCTGCTCCACGCGGATCGACACCAAGCGGCTCGTGCCCACCAGCCGCCTCGTGGCCACGATCACCGGCATCCAGGTGCCCCGCAACAAGGCGATCGTGGGCCGCAACGCCTTCGCGCACGAATCGGGCATCCACCAGGACGGCATGCTCAAGGAGCGGAGCACCTACGAAATCATGCGGCCCGAGGACGTGGGCCTGGAGAAGACCGATCTCGTGCTCGGCAAGCACAGCGGGCGGGCGGCGCTCGCCGACCGGGCCAAGGCCCTCGGCTACGACCTCGACGCCGAGCAGCTGAAGACGGTGTTCGAGCAGTTCAAGCTGCTGGCCGACCGCAAGAAGGAGATCTACGACGGCGACATCGCGGCCCTCTGCGAGCAGCAGTTTTCGGCCCTGCCGGAGCAGTTCGCCTACGAGGGGTACACGCTCACGAGCGAGTCGGGGGCGGCGCCCACGGTCACGCTGCGGGTGCTGCAAAACGGCGCGCCGCGGGCCGTGACGATCACCGCCGGTGACGGCCCGATCGACGGCATCTTCCTGGCGATCGAGAAGCTCACCGGCATCACGACCTCCTGCCGCGACTTCCGCGTGCAGGCGGTCACGGTGGGCAAGGACGCGCAGGCCGAGGTGACGGTCGAACTCGACCATGCGGGCCAGGTGCAGCGTGGCCGCGGCGTGTCGACCGACTCGCTCGAGGCGGCGGCACGGGCGTTCCTCGCGGCCACCAATCGCCTCGTGCTCGGGGCCCAGCCGCGGATTCACCCGCATCGGGTCTGACCATCCGCTCACCGTGGCGTCAGGAAACCCAGTCGCGCAAGCGATGGGGACCACGTCCAACGTGCCGCAATCGTACCGCTCGCGCGGTTACGCTTCCCGAAGGCAGCTTCACCAGCGCCAGGCGTCAGGCTGCCGAGGCCAGGGATGGCCCGGCAGTCGTGCAATTCAGATCGCCTCGCCGCCGCGTTCGCCGGTCCGGATGCGAACGCACTCGTCCATCGGCAGCACGAAGATCTTGCCGTCGCCGATCTCGCCATGCTCCCCGGAGCGGCCTCCCTTCACGATCGCCGCGATCGTGGGCTCGACGAAGTCGTCGTTCACGGCGATCTGGAGCTGCACCTTGCGCACGAGATTCACCGCGATCTCGTGACCGCGGTAGGTTTCCGCATGACCTCGCTGCCGGCCGAAGCCCTGCACGTCGAGCACGGTGAGCCGAAACACCTCCACCTCGGAGAGCGCCTGCTTCACGCTCTCGAGCTTGTTCGGCTGGATGATCGCGATGATGAGTTTCATGGCGGGCCGCGAGGACGGACACGCGGGGGAACTCCCCCGCCGCCGGGCAAGGCTACCACGTTCCCATCCGCAGCGGGCGGATGCGGGATGTCGGCGCATGCCCCGGCCTGGGTGGTTTTAGGCGGAGTCCCACCCAAGCCGTTGGGGCATCCTTCCGGACGAAGGCGTCGCCCGCGCGAATGACCCACGCGCGAGACGACGAAGAACCGATGTCCACGGGGAAAGCAAACCGCATGCCACCCATCGCGCCGCGGACCGCAGCAGCGAGTTTCGGCGGAAAACCTTGTGCGACCCCGGCGCATCGGGCCGCGCACAGCCCGATTTTCCGGCATCTCGCTGCCCAAACCGAGGGCATCGACTAGGGTGTCGCCATGCACGACCTCCCCCCCGACGCATCGCTCACCCAACTCCTCGTGGCCGAGCGCCCGGCGTTGGCGGCAGCGCTCGCCCGTCGCTTTCCGGATGCGGCCGCGGGCCCGGGCCGCGCCGCGTGGCAGCGGGTGGAGGCTCGGGGCGGGCGGAACGCGGCCAGCGAACGGCTCGCCCGGATCGACCCGGTCGCCTACGAACGCTCGCGCAACCACGTGGGCGGCAGCGTCACGGGGCTCTCGCCCTGGATCAGGCACGGCGTCGTGTCGCTCGCGGAGGTCCGCGACGCCGCGATCGCACACGTGGCCGAGCCTGAGCAGGCGGCGAAACTCGTGGCCGAGCTCGGCTGGCGCGACTACTGGCGGCAGGTGCAGGCGGTGCTCGGCGACCGCATCCACGACGACATCGAGCCGGCCGCGGCGCCGCGCTGGCGCCGGCCCCGACTCGACCGCATGCCCGACGACGTGCTCGCCGCCGACACCGGGATGCGGTGCATCGACGACTTCGTCGCGAGGCTCCACGCCCACGGCTGGTTGCACAACCACGAACGCATGTGGCTGGCATCCTGGCTCGTGCATGTCCGCGGCGTCCGCTGGCAGATCGGCGCGGACTGGTTTCTCGAACATCTGCTCGACGGCGATCCGGCGAGCAACCACCTCTCGTGGCAGTGGATCGCCGGAACCTTCGCGGCGAAGCCCTACCTCTTCAATCGCGAGAATCTCGAACGGTTCACCGCCGGCGCGCACTGCCGCGAGTGCCCCGTGCTCGGTCGCTGCGACATCGAAGGGAGTTACGAGGAACTCGCCGAGCGGCTGTTCGTGGGCCCCGGCGAGCCGGCGCCGCCGAGAATCCGTCCCGTCGCCCCGGAGCCTCGCCCCACCCCGTCCGCCCGGCCGCTCGTCTGGATCACGATCGATGCGGTGGCCGCCACGAGCCCCGCCGCGGCCGCCTGTCCCGAATCACCGCGGCTCTTCGTGGTCGACGACCGCTGGCTCGCGACGGAGCGGCCGGCACTCAAGCGGCTCGTGTTTTTGTTCGAGTGCCTCGCCGACGTGCCCGGCCTCGAGGTGCTCGCTGGCGACCCCGCCGAACTGCTCCCACGGTTCGCCGCCGCGCATGGCTGCGACGGCGTGGCGCTCGCCGAGACGACCTGCCCGCGGACTCGCAGCGTGGCCGAGGCCTTGCGCGGCTCGCTTCCGGTCGCGACCCTGCCGTGGCCGACGTTCTGCGACCGCTCACGGGTCTCCGACCTCGGCAGGTTCTCCCGTTACTGGCAGAAGGCCGGAGCCTCCGCACTCAGGCCCACGCCGCGGTGAACCACGACCACGGCTCTCCGTTCGGCCGACGGGCCGCGAGCTGCAGCGGCCGGCCGGTTCGCGGATGCGGCAGCGTGATCGCGCAGGCCCGCAGGGCCAGCGTCAGCGACGGCCCGTCGCCGCGTCCGTAGAGCCGATCACCGACGATCGGACAGCCGAGCCACGCGAGGTGCACCCGCAACTGGTGCGAGCGACCCGTGACGGGCTCGAGTTCGACGAGCGTCGCGGCGGTGGCGCGCTCCTGCACCCGCCACCGCGTCGTGGCCCGCCGGCCGAGAATCGGATCGACCCGCTTTCGCGGCGGCCGCGCCGGATCGTCGGCGAGCGGCAGGTGAACCTCCGCCTCGTCGGCCGGTGGCACGCCGTGAACCACCGCGAGGTAGCGCTTCGTCACGAGGCCCGCCTCGAAGGCGCGACCGACGAGCCCACGAACCTCGCGGGATCGCGCGAGGACGAGCAGCCCCGAGGTGTCGCGATCAAGACGATGCGCCGCCTCCAGCCACGGAAAGACGTCCGCCAGCACCCGCGCGACGTCGGCGGGGTCGAGCGGCGTGCGGGCCGGCACGCTCGGCATGCCGGTCGGCTTGTCGACGACCACGAGATCCTCGTCGGCATGCACGATCTCCAGGCCCGCGATCGTGGCGTCGATGGTCGATGTCGTGCCCGTCCGTCCGTCGGTCACAGCAACCCCAGAAGCGAGGCCCAGCGGCAGAGCAGGTCCGCAGGCGGGCCGCGGTCCTCGCCGCTCGGCAGGCTGCCCACGTCGTGGCCGGCCCGCATGAGCCGCGCCCGGTCGTCGGCGATCCGCGCGGCCACGGGCTCGCCGCCACCGAGCAGCACCCACCGCGCGGCCCCGGGCTCCGCGGGCGGCACGTCGACGCCACGCGGCAGCACGGCATCGGCGACCGCGACACCCCGGCAGGCGGCACCGAGCCGATCGGCGACCAGCCATGCAAAGGCGCCCCCCGCGCCGCGGCCGGCGACGGCCACCCGCGTTGGATCGACGGGCCGCTTGGCGTTGAGCGACTGCAGCCCGCGGAGCACGGCCGGAATATCGGCGCGGCTCCACTGGCGGCGATCCGCCGAGCCGGGCAGGATCACCGCGACGCCCGTGGCCGCCACGGCCGCCTTCCATGCGACCGCTTCCGCGTCGAGTGCCGGGCCGTGCGGGTCGCCCGTGTAGACCAGCACGGGCACCGGCTCCCGCCCACCGCGCGGCACCACCGCGAGCGGCGGATCGGCAACCTCCGCGGCCTCGAGCCGCATGACCGTGACGGCATCGACAGGACCGGCGAGCGGATCGACGGCAGCGGCCGGCGGCCCGGCGGCTGGCACGTCGGAGGGAAGCGGCACGAGCGTCGCCTCGGCCGTTCGCTCGGTGCCGTCGCGGTCAAGCACGAGGCGCACACTCGTGCCCGGCTCGAGCGCCGCCAGCAGACCGGCGGTGGAGGAGGCCGAGGATCGCTGCTCGGCATCGACCCCGTCGGCCGGAGCGATTCGTCGCACGCGGTCGCCCGCGGCGATGCCCGCCCCGTCGGCCGGGCTGCCGGGCAGGACCCATGCCACCCGCATCCCCTCGCCATCCTCGGCCTGGTCACGGGCCTCGTCGCCGGCCACGATGCCGAGGAGGCCCCGCCGCCACGGCGGCAACGCGTCGACCAGATCCGCCGCCACCGTCACCTGTCCGCCGTCGCGGGCCACCGTGAACTCGACGCGGTCGCCGGCATGGCGCGGCACGAGCGCGTGCCGCACGTCGGCGATCCGTGTCACCGCGCGGCCATCGATCGATACGATCCGATCGCCGCCTCGGAGGCCCGCCCGCGCGGCGGGTGAACCCCGCCGCACCGAGCCGATCATCGGCTCGCCGTTGATGTCGTCGCGGGAGGTGTAGCCCATGCCAAGCTTGCCGGCCGCCAGCGTTTCGCCGGCGGCGAGCCGCGGCAGCAGCGGCAGCAGGTCGGCGAGCGGCACCGCGAAGCCGATGCCGGCGTCGTAGAGTTCGGTGCCTTGCTTCATGCCCGCCGTGTCGGCCGCCAGCGGCGCGAGGATGCCGATCACGCGGCCGCGGATGTCGATGAGCGGGCCGCCGTAGGTGACCGGCGAGACCGCCGCATCGGTCTGCACCGCGAGCCCCCAGCCGCGATCGACCGCCGAGAGGATCCCGACCGCCACGTTCGGCTTTGCCGCCGTCCAGGCCCGACCGACCGCGATCGTCCATTGGCCGGCCCGGAGGTCCGCCCGTGGCACCGCCTCGACCGGCGGCGCGCCGGGGATCGGCTGCGTCTTGAGGAGCACGATGCCCCGGGGACGGTCGCGGCCGAGGGGCTGCGTGGCCAGCCGGCGGCCGTCGGGCAGCACCACGACCGCGACCGAGGCGTCGTCGGGCACCGCGAACGCCGTGGTGAGCACCAGCCCCGCGGGATCGACGACGAGTCCCGTCGAGGCGCCGGTGCCGGCTGCAGCCTCCGCGGCGGCATTCACAGCCACCCGCGACCCGCCCACGAGCTCCACCTGCACGACGGCTCCGGTGACCCGCTCGACCGCCGCGCGAAACGCGAGTTCCTCGGCTCGCGTGGGCTCCGCGGTGCTTCCCGCCGCGCCACCGGCCGGCGTCACGGCCAGCAGGATCCACACGCACCATTCCCGCCGCCATGCAACCTTCATGGCGACACCCCGGTGTCGGCCGGACGAGCACCGCAATCGCACTCGACGACGTCGCCGCCGCGAATCACCGCGAGCCTCACCGGATCACCGGGGGCGATGGCGGCGAGCGCCTGCTGCACCGCCGCCCGAGACGCCACGGTGCGGCCGGCGATCGCGATCACGAGGTCGTCGGCCCGCAGGCCGGCCCGCGCCGCCGCGGAGTCGTCGAGCACCGATTCCACGAACGGCGGGGTACGGTCGAGCAGATCCGGCACGAGCACGATGCCGAGGCTCCGCGGATCGAACGAGCCCGACGGCGCTGCTGACGGCTCCCCGCCGCCTCCCGAAACCGCCACCTCGATGCCGGCGGCGAGTTCGTCGACCGGCAGGGCGTAGTTGAGCCAGATGCCGGTGGCCGTCGCCCGCAGTTCCTTGCCGAGCATGCCGACGAGGCGGCCCTCCGAGTCGACGACGGCGCCGCCGGGGGATCCGGGGTTGTTCGTGGTGCGGTCGAGCACGTAGACCTCGCCGGTGTAGGCCGCCGCGGCCGCCCCTCGCCGCGCCGCCAGCGGCACCACCGCGGAGATCACGCCCCGCTGCACGCTCACCCGCTCGTCCCCCACGGCCACGCCAAAGAGGTTCGAGGCCGCGAAGATCCGCGTGCCCACGCTGACCCGCTCGCCCGTGTCGACCGCGAACGAGGGGAGGTCGGTCGCCTCGATCGAGAGCACGGCGAGTTCGCGGCGGGGATCGACGCCCACGAGCGACGCCGGGAATCGCCGGCCGTCGTCGAGCACGCAGTCGATCTGGGCCGCGTCGAGCACGGTGCTCAGCGCCGTCACGACCCGACCGGCGGGCGACACGATGATCCCCGACTGGTAGGCCTCGAGGCCGCGAACGCCCCCCGCGCCGTGGATCTTCACCACCTTCCGCGCGGCAGCCGCCGCCACCGCCTGTGGCGCAGGGACCGCGGCGGAGACCATCGCACCGCAGGCCATGACGACGATCACCGCCGCGGCGAGGCGTCGGGAAAGCCCTTCACTCATCGGGCGGCCTCCCCGGCGGCCGGTCGCTCGACGACGAACCGTCCGAACGCCTGCCCACCGCGGGCGACGTCGATCCGCGTCGGCAGCGCCGCCGGCCCGCCAGCCTCGGCATCCCATGCGAACCGCACCTCACAGGGCTCGGCATCGGGACTCGTCCAGAGGTCGACCGCGAGCACCCGCCCGTCGGCATCGACCGTGCACCGTGCCTCGACGCCCGCCACCGACGTTTCCAGCACGTCGGCAAGGTCGACGGCCGCCGCATCCCCGAGCGCGGCCGGATCCCGGGGCGCCGTGCCCCAGTAGGCCGTGCGGCCGAGGCGAGCCGGCCCCTCGGTCACCAGCCGCCGCCAGACGACGAGCGCCGCCAGCAGCCCGCCGCTGCCCGGCGGCGCGGGATTGCGATCGAAGGGCTCGTCGACCGCGAGCGACGACGAGCCCGTGGGGAGGTCGATCGAGGCGAGCGAATCGGCAAGTTCGATGCGAAACTCCTCGCCTCCCTCCAGCCGACCGGCCAGCACCCACGGCCCGGGGGGCAGCGTGTCACGGTGGGCGGCGAGAGCCGCGCCGACCCGGTCGCGCTCGATCACGTTGAAGCGATGGTTGGCGTAGCCCGGTCGCGGCTCGTAGAGGTCGGCCACCACCTCCGGCAGCCGGAACTTCTCGACGGCCTTCCGGCCTTCATCCGGCCCAGGCTCGAGGCCACCGGCAACGAGGTCGGCCAGCTTGGCCGCCGAGTGGATGCCGGCGAGACGCACCAGCATCCGCTGCGGCCGCCCCTCGCGGCGAACCATGAGCGGCACCTGCCAGCCCGCCGGCAACGTGCCGAGCACGTTCTTGAACGCGTTGACGGTGCGAACCGGCCGGCCGGCCAGCGACACGATCTCGTCGTCATACCGCAGCCCGCGCTTCCAGGCATCGGACGACTCGAGGATGTCCGACACCACCACGCGGCCGTCGCCACTGGTGGCGACCGTCGCGCCGAGCGTGGCATGATCGACGAGACGGCCTCCCTTGAGCAGGCCGAGGAAATGACGCAGTTGGTTGGCCGA
>JBJTDZ010000130.1:0-26988 GCA_046092585.1 Pirellulales bacterium
GGCCTATCCGCCGCGCAAGAATCGGTCGGTCGAGCGGATCGAGGCGATCGCCGCCGACGCCAATGCCTCGGTGGCGCTCACCACCCGCGACGTGCTCGACCGGTTCGACGCCCTGCGGGCCACGGCGCCGAGCCTCGAGAGGCTGCTCTGGAAGGTCGATAGCGAGCTCGAAGGCGACTGGGCCGAGCGGTGGCAGCGACCCGACATCCACGGCCAGACGCTCGCCTTCCTGCAATACACGAGCGGCTCGACCGGCACGCCCAAGGGCGTGATGCTCTCCCACGAAAACCTGCTGCATAATTCGCTGCGAATCATGCAGGCCTTTGAGATCACGCGGAGCCAGTCGGGCGTATTCTGGCTGCCGAGTTTCCACGACATGGGGCTCATCGGCGGCATTCTCGTGCCGCTCTACGGCGGCAAGTTCAACGTGCTGATGTCGCCGGTGGCCTTCCTGCAGAAGCCGCTCCGCTGGCTGCAGGCGATCTCGCGCTACCGGGCCACGATCAGCGGCGGCCCCAACTTCGCCTACGAGCTCTGCGTGCGGAAGACCACGCCCGAACAGCGGGCCACGCTCGACCTCTCGAGCTGGTCGCTGGCGTTCAACGGCGCCGAGCCGGTGCGGGCCGAGACGATCGACGCCTTCTGCGAGGCGTTCGCGCCGAGTGGCTTCCGCCGAGAGGCCTTCTACCCGTGCTACGGACTCGCCGAAAGCACCCTGATGGTGACCGGGGGCATGAAGTTCGAGCCGCCGGTGATCCGGGCGTTCGACGCCACGTCGATCGAGACCGGCACGGCCGAGCAGAGGCCCGCCAAGGCGGCCGGCACCCGACGGCTGGTCGGAAGCGGTCGAGAACTCGACGGCCAGGACGTGCTGATCGTCGACCCGCAGACGTTCGAGGCCCTGCCTCCGGGCCGCGTCGGCGAGATCTGGGTGAGCGGCCCGAGCGTGGCGCAGGGCTACTGGAACCGGCAGGAGGAATCGCAGGCGACCTTCGGCGCGATGCTCGCGCAGCCCGACGACGACGATGCCGGCGCCGTGGCCAAATGGCGGCCCAATCCGGGCCCCTACATGCGCACGGGCGACCTCGGTTTCTTCGACGCGGGCGAACTGTTCGTCACCGGCCGGCTCAAGGACCTGATCATCATCCGCGGCCGCAACCACTACCCGCAGGATCTCGAACATGCGGTCGAGGCGGCGAGCGACCTTGTCCGCGCGGGATCCGTGGCGGCCTTCGCCGTCGACGTCGCCGACCGCGAACGCGTGGTCGTCGTCGCGGAGATCGAGCGTGGCAAGCGTGATCCCCACGAGATCGCCGGGGCCTTCGAGGCGATCCGCAGCACGCTCGCCCGCGACCACGAGGTGGCCGTCGAGGGGATCGTGCTGGTGCGGCCCAACAGCATCCCGAAGACGTCGAGCGGCAAGATCCAGCGGCACGCCTGCAAGCGGCAGTTCCTCGACGGCTCGCTCGAGGTGGTGGAGCGGCTCGTGAGCTGGGAAACGCCGGCGGTGCAGGCGGGCGCCGCCCCCGCGCCGCAGACCGGCGCGCCGCGGCTGGCCCGCAACCGCCCCGTGGGCGAGGCGGCGCGGGCCCATCGACCAGACCGCGAGTTGCCGCAGGAGATCGTGCAGACGGTCTTCGACCACGTCCGCCGCATCGCCAAGGAGCGGGCCGGCACCCTCACGCTCGACACCAACATCGTGGAACTCGGCCTCGACTCGCTCGAGCGGATGGAGATCGTGGCCAGCCTGGAGGAGGCGTTCGGGGCCCGCTTCCCGGAGCAGGTGCTGCCCCAGATCGAGACCTGCCGCGAGGTGACCGAGGCGATCATCGATCACATGCCGGCGGCGGCGAAGGCGCCTGCGGAGCAGCCCGTGCGGCTCGACGTCGAACTCGGCACCGACGTCTGGGACATCGCCCAGTTTCCTGAGGTGCGGGCGCTGGAGCAGAACTTCGCGATGGTCCGCGACGCGGGCCTGGAAAACCCCTACTTCACGGTCCACGAGGGGCTCACCAACGACCGCACCCAGATCGGCGGCCGGGAGATGGTGAGTTGGGCCACCTACAACTATCTCGGCATGTCGGGCGAGCCCGACGTCAACGCCGCCTCGAAGGCGGCCGTCGACCGCTTCGGCACGAGCGTGTCGGCGAGCCGGCTGGTCTCCGGCGAAAAGACGATCCACCAGGAACTCGAGCGGGAGATCGCCCGCTTCGTCGGCACCGAGGATGCGATCACCTTCGTCGGCGGCCACGCCACCAACGAGACCGTGATCGGCCACGTGGTCGGCCCGGGCGACCTCGTGCTGCACGACGCGTTCTCCCACAACAGCCTCCTGCAGGGAGCCCTGCTTTCCGGGGCCCGACGCCGCCCCTTCCCGCACAACGACTACGACGCCGCCGAGAAGCTGCTCGCCCAGATGCGGAGCCAGTACCGCCGCGTGCTGGTGGTGATCGAGGGCATCTACAGCATGGACGGCGACTTCGCCGAACTGCCGAAGTTCATCGGCCTGGCGAAGCGGCACAAGGCCCTGCTGATGGTCGACGAGGCCCACTCGATCGGCGTGATGGGCGCCCGCGGCCGGGGCATCGGCGAGCACTTCGGCGTCAATCCGGCCGACGTCGACATCTGGATGGGAACGCTCTCCAAGGCCCTTGGGAGCTGCGGCGGCTACATCGCCGGCACCGGCACGCTGGTGCGGTGGCTGAAGTACACCTGCCCGGGATTCGTCTACTCCGTGGGGCTGCCCCCGGCCGCGGCCGGCGCGGCGCTGGGGGCCCTCCGGCTCCTGCAGCGGGAGCCGCAACGGGTGGAGCGGCTCCATGCCAACGCCCGCCTCTTCCTGCAACTCGCCAAGGAGGCGGGGCTCGACACCGGGCCGTCGGGCGGCTCGGCGATCGTGCCGGTGATCATCGGCAACTCGATGAACGCGCTGCGGCTCTCCCGCAGCCTGTTCGCCCGGGGCATCAACGTGCAGCCGATCCTCTACCCGGCCGTGGAGGAGAGCGCGGCACGGCTGCGGTTCTTCATCACCTCGCGGCACACGCCCGACCAGATCCGCCGCACCGTGGCGGCGATGCAGGAGGAGCTCGCGAAGATCGACCCGACCTACGCCCGCCGGTCGGCGTAAGGTGAGCGGGCGGGGTGGCGGTATAACGGTGACGTGAACCCCACGATCGAAACCACGAGCCACCGGCTCGTCCTGCCCGCCGACGCCAACCACCACGGCACGCTCTACGCCGGCAGCCTGCTGCGGTATGCGCTCGAGGCCGCCTACGCCACCGGGAGCCGGGCCGCCGGCCCCACGGCCAACCTGATGCTCCGCCGGGTGCTGTCGCTCGAGTGCCGGCGGAGCGTGCCGGTGGGGACGCTCGTCGAGATCCGCTGCGGCGTGCTCCAGGTGCGGCGGGCCTACCTCGTGGTGGGCGTGGTGGGGATGCCCACGCCGGGCGGCACGCTGCCGTGGATGGATGGCCTGCTCGGGTTCGTGCAGGTCGATGAGGCGGGGCTGCCCGTGCCGCTGCCCACCGAGATCCACCCCGTCGACCCGGGCCCGCTGTGGCAGCCGCTCAGCGACCGGCTCGACAAGCTCGCCGGCATCCGCGGTACGTCGGGCGACTGGATCGCCGCGGGCTGGTGAGGAGCGTGGTCCCCATCGCTCACGCGATTGGGCTTCCAGATGCAGGAAGCGTCACCGCGTGAGCGGTACGACTGCCTCGCCTCAGGCGTGGTCCCCATCGCTCACGCGATTGGGCTTCCAGATGCAGGAAGCGTCACCGCGTGAGCGGTACGACTGCCTCGCGTCAGGCGTGGTCCCCATCGCTCACGCGATTGGGCTTCCAGATGCAGGAAGCGTCACCGCGTGAGCGGTACGACTGCCTCGCGTCAGACGTGGTCCCCATCGCTCACGCGATTGGGCTTCCAGATGCAGGAAGCGTCACCGCGCGAGCGGTACGACTGCCTCGCGTCCGATGGGCCCCCGGGAAAACCTCAGTAGTTGATCTCGATGCCGAAGTCGACGCCGTTGACGAACAGGTAGCCGAGGTCGTTGCCAGCCCGGGGGCCCACGCTGTTGTAAACCCGGAGCTGGTTGTTGCTCGTGGGGCTCGTGCTCGGCGGCTGATTGACCGGCGGCGGCGTCCACGAGGTCACCGGCGTATAGCCCGTGACGTTGCCCGCCGCATCGAGCACCGGCGACTGGATCGGCTGGCCGTTCTGCGTGGCGACGAGCACCGGCTTCAGCGACGGCTCGAACGACGTGTTGGTGCTGGCCCGGGTGATGCCGCCCAGCCACATGCCCGTGTACCCGACGTTGAGCGAGATCGCCTGGCTCACCTTGTAGCGGCCCTTGAGCCGCCATTCGCCGAGCGGAGCGAACACGAAGTTGTGCTCGGCGTTGTTGGTGGCATTGGTCTGGCCGACACCGAAGATCTGCACGAAGAGCGGCGGCGCGGCCACCGGCGACGACGCATTCGTGCCCTGGGCGACGGTGTTGGCGAAGGTGTAGGTGGAGCGGAAGTAGTCGGCCCCCAGGGCCGCCGGGAAGTTCGAACCCCGGTACAGCGTGTTTTGCCAGTTCATGCCGGCGGTAAAGCGGAGGTCGGTCTCGATCGACCACCGGCCCCGGTCGAACACGTAGTTGAGGCCGAACTCCGGGCCGACGATGTTGTTGTAGGACGAGGTGTCCCAGCCGCCGAACTGCAGGTTCGTCACGCCGGTCGGCGCGGTGCTGCCGGCACCGCCCGGGGGCGCCGTCTCGGTCGCCGCGTCGGGCGGAAACGGCGTCTGCGTGCTGCCGTAGTCGATGCTGTACCGGTCGGCCACCTGGAGATACCGCGGGCCGGCCGTGAACCGCATCGTGCGGACCTCACCCGAGCCGGCCGTCGAAAGGTTGCGGCGGACCGCCCAGGCGAAGCCGGCCGACGTCAACTCGGTCGAGTTCCGCTGCGTGAGCGACTGCGTGATGATGTGGTCCGGGGGCGGGCTCTCCGACGTGATCGTCGTGACCACGAGGGGAAGGCCACCGTTGATGAGGCCACCGCCGCCGGAGGCGACCGTCTGGGAGAAGGTGGTCGTGGGCGAGTTGACCGCGAACGAGTTCGTCGTCACGAACGACTGGCTGTCGGGGCCCGATGCGTAGTAGTTGAACAGCATGCCGTAGTCGTCGTAGATCCAGCCCCCCTCGAACCGGTTGCCCCACTGGACGTTGGTCCGCATCCAGTTGGTGTTGAGGTCGAGCCGGAGCGGGTCGGAACCGAACACGTAGAGCCCCGAGCCGGGATAGCCGGACCGGATGAGGTTGTTGTTGAGCTGGGCGACCGCGAACGGCGACAAGGGCTGCACGGGAATGAAGAAGTCGTTGAGGATCGGCCTCGCCTGCGGCGGTGTGACCGCCCATATGGTGCGGTCGTAGGTGAAGAAGAAGCCCTCCCGCGGATCCTGGCGGATCGCATACTCCTGCAGGTCGGGCGGCGCGAAGAGCTGGAAGTCGTAGAAGTCCTGGTCGGGCAGGAGCGGCATCCAGTTCTGACCCGCGATCGCCGGCAGGGCTGCGACGCCGCTCGCCGCAACGGTAAGGACGATCGCCGCCAGACGCCGGAAACTCTGTGTCGTAGCCATCGCTCGTGTGTCCTGAGGAGCAGGAGCCGGTGTTCCACCACTGCGGATTCTCCCGTGGTATCGGTCGTGCCGGTCGATCGGGTTGACGAAACTTGGCAAACCCTGCGGGATCGTCCGGTCGCGGCGTGTCTGCCGGACGGAATCGTGGCGGGCTGGGGCATCTCGGGTATTCTGCGGTCGTCGGCGTCGATCCTCCGCAGCGCCGCCCCCCGGAGCCTCGCCATGGCCCGTTTCGCCACCTCGGCCCTCCTTGCCCTCCTTGCCACTGCCGGCGCGGCGGCGGCCGAGGGGCCGGAGTTCCTCAGGCTTGTCCGCGACGACGACGGACGGCCGGTGTCGCTCGACACGTCGATCGTGGAATACCGGCAGCCGCAGGCCCGGGGCGGCGACCGCCAGAAGCCGCTGCAGGTGGATCTCGTGGCGGCCGTGCACATCGGCGGGGAAGCCTATTACGAGACGCTCGGTCGGCTCTTCAACGAGTACGACGTCGTGCTCTACGAACTCGTGGCCCCGCCGAACGCCCGCGTGCCGAAGCCGGGGCGGCGGCCCGCTGGGGCGATCGGGTCGGCCCAGCAAGGCCTCAAGAACATGCTGGGCCTCGAGTTTCAGCTCGAGCGGATCGACTACGGGGCGGCCAACTTCGTCCACGCCGACCTCTCCCCGAAGGAGTTCGACGCTGCCATGGCCCGCCGCGGGGAGAGCTGGTGGACGATGTTCACGAAGCTGATGCGGGAGAGCATGGCCAGGGCCGAGAGGAACGACGAGGCAACGCCGAGCCCCGGCTTCGGGGAGTTGTTCGGCGTCCTCTTCGGGTCGGGCCCGGAGCGGCAGGTGCGGCTCCGCCGGATGATGGCCGAGCAGTTCACCGACATGGACGTGCTGACGGCGGCCTTCGGCGGCGAGGAGGGCTCGACCCTGATCACCGACCGCAACGCGGCGGCCCTCCGGGTGCTTCGCGACGAGATCGGCCGGGGACGACGGCGGATCGCCATTTTCTACGGCGCCGCCCACATGGACGACTTCGACCGCCGGCTGCGTGAGGACTTCGGCCTTCAGCCCGGCGAGACCGTGTGGCTCGAGGCGTGGGATCTGCGCGAGCCCGTCGCGGCCGACCGGTAGCGGTCGGCCGCGTCACCCGCGATGCCCACACCCTGGAGATACCCCGCGGGCCGAGGCCCGGCGAGGCGGCCGGCCCAGGCATCGACGATGCGGCGAGTTTCCCGCCAGACCCCCTCGTAGCCCGCCAGTTCGACGGCTTCCCCGACCGGATCGATCTCGAAGGTTCCGGAAAACCCGTGGTCGACGAGCAACCCGACCGCCTGCTCGAGAGGCAGCATGCCCTGCCCGGCGGGCTGCCGGTCGCCCTCGGCGGTGGGCGGCCCCCGGCGGTCGGCCACCTGCACGATCGCCGCCGCGGCGGCGAGGCGGGGAACGAGGTCTTCGAAGGCGGGGTCGTCGGCGAACTGCCAGAGGTCGACCGCGAGCCGCACGGCCGGATCGGCGAGGCTCTCCACGAGGTCGACGGCCTCCCGCAGGCAGGTAAGGAAACTGCACCCGGGGGCCGCAACGGCATGGATCGGGCGAACCGCAAGCGTCACGCCGTGCCGCGACGCGACCGGAGCGAGCGTGTCGAGCGCCTCGACGAGCAGGCGGGCGGCGTGCGACCGAGTGTGGCCGCCACGGCAGCCGCTGTGCACCACGAGCACGGGCGTGCCCAGGGTCGCCGCTGCGGTGATCGCCTCGGTCGCATCGTCGATGCCGTCGACGAACGTGCGGCCGTCGCTGCCGGTAAATCCTCCCGCCCATTGCAGGCTCGATCCTCGCACCCCCGTGGCGCCGAGCAGACGCGCGGTGGCGGCCACGCCGAGATCGGTGACCTTGGGCCGCCACAGGGCGATGGCGTCGAAGCCGTGCACCACGGCGGCCTGGAGTTCCTCGGCGAGTTCCCAGCGGGGACTGGTCAACTGGCTGACAGCGACGTCGAACATGCCTGTGATTCCTGCAGCGAGTCCCGCCTCGAAGGTGCGAAGTATGCGAGGGCCGCTCGCCGACTGTCCAGACAAACCCGGCCGGTGGCCGTCCCCTCCGTGCGAGACGGCCTCGGCCCCATCGCGGAGGCCTGCCAGCACCGATTCGCCATCGAGTCGCGCCAGGGGCTTGACACGCCGCCGCCCGGCCACGGGCCTTCCCCGGTCACCGTGAGCCGGCCATACTTCCCGCCGGAGCGGAGCCCATCGATGACCCGTGGACGGCAGGTGCGTGTCGGCGACGGCAGCCGCGAAATCGTGATTCCGGCCGACGCCCTCACCTGGCAGTTCGCGAGGTCCGGTGGTCCCGGTGGCCAGCACGTGAACCGCACGAGCTCGAAGGCGGTGCTCCGGTTCGACGTCGCCGGGTCGCCGCACCTGCCCGACGACGTCCGCCGCCGCATCCTCGCCCGCGAACGCTCGCGGATCGCTGCCGACGGCATCCTGCAGATCGCCAGCCAGGTTCACAGGGAGCAGCCGCGAAACGTCGCGGAGTGTCTCGACAGATTGTCCGACATCCTCCGCGCGGCGCTCACGCCGCCGAAGCGCCGTCGCCCCACCCGCACGCCGCGGGCCGCAATCGCCCGGCGACTCGACGTCAAGAAGCGGCGATCCCGAACCAAGCAGCTGCGTCAGCGCCCCGAATCCCGCCGCGGCGGCCGACGGTCGGTACAATGACCGTGCAGGCGGGCAGCGAGGCCCGCTCCGACACGACGAAGGATTCAGCCCATGCCGTCGCCCCGCGACATCGATTCCCTGCTCCGCTCCTGGCAGTTCCGCCCCGGCGAGGTGACCGCCCGGCTCGTGAAGACCCGCAGCGGCCGCGAGGTGCTCCAGATGCGGATCGACATGGGTGTGGTGCAGATGGAGACCGACCAGCGGCCCGACGGCCAGCGGCCCGGCGGGGCGGAGACCTACTACGACTACCTCGTCGGCGAGGTCATTCGCGAGGGTGACGCGTTTCGGCTCACCAAGGAGCAGTGCGTCGAGGCCGACAGGGAGTTCGTGCAGTTTTACCAGCGTCGGCTCTGCTGGCTCTCGCTGCGCGAGTACCGGCGAGCAGCCCGCGACGCCGACCACAGCCTCGCCTTCATGGATTTCGTCCGGGAGCATTCCCCCGACGAGGAGTGGACGCTCTCGCACGAGCAGTACCGCCCATTCGTGCTCTTTCACCGCGTACAGGCCGCGGCGCTGGCCGTCCTGGAGGAGGCTGGCCCGGAGTCCGCGATCGCGGAGATCAACGGGGGCCTGGCCCGTTTTCGCGAGCTGTTCGCCCGCTACGATGCCGAGGAACAGTATGCCGACGACGAGCTCGTGAAACGGCTCGAGGAGATGCGGGAGAGCGTGCGGCAGCGGTACGACACGGGCCGGACGCTCTCCGAGCAGCTCGCGGAGGCGGTGAAGGCGGAGGACTACGAACTCGCGGCCAAGATCCGAGACCGCATCCGCAGCGGCGAGGCGGTGGGCGCCGAGGGCGAGCCCGCCGACCGGCCGTCCGACTCCGGGGGATCGGCCCTGCCCGAACGGTAAAAATTGCACGCGTTCCAGCGGCGAGGATCGCCCCAGCCCCCTCCTTTCACAGTGAGGCATCACGGCTGCGTGAATCTGGGAGGGTGGTGACGGCTGGAGGGCTCTTTGCGCCTTGCCGATCGCACATTCGGCGTTGGCACGGCGTATGCACATCCAGCTGTTGCGGTCCGCCCGCCCCACTGGAGGAGTCACGCCATGCACACCACGACCTGCCGCGATTCGGTTCGTCACGCCCAGACCACGCCCCTGCTCTCGATGCAGATCGACGGGGAGACGTGCTCCGTGCGGTCCACCACGGTCTGGCCGATCGCCGAGGTGCTGGGCTTCGAGGCCCAGTTGGAAACCGCATGCATGGTGGGCTGTGGCATCGACGCCGAGTTCGTCACCGCCGCGCTCGAATCGCAGATGATCGTTCCACCACGGCCGCGACGGCGGCGGGAGCGGACGGTGGCGTCGCGGGCCGCGTTCTACGCCGGTGGCTGAGCGGCCGCGCGTGCTACACTCCCGGGCCGTCCGGGAGTGAACCATGAACGGCTCCGAACCACTGCTCGATCTCGATGCCTGCCGCACCAGGCAGGAGCGGCTCCGCCGCCACATGGAGTCGCGGGCGCTGGAGGCCGTCGTCGTCGCCACCCCCGAGCACGTCGAATACCTGACGGGCCACCGCTGGGACCACCGGTTCACGCCCCTGGCGGTCGTGCTGGCCGGCGGCGAGGCGTTGCTCGTCTGCCCCGACAAGCCGGTCGAACGGGCGGCAGTCGACGACGTGCGCACCTACGAGGCCAAGTGGCGGTCGACGCTCCGCAACGACCAGCGGGAGGCGGCGGCGGCCGTGTTCGGCGACTGGCTCGCCGCCCACGGACCACTCCGCCGCGTCGGGATCGAATTCGCCTCGTGCCCGCCGCACGTCACCCGCTGTCTGACCGGAGCGGCGGTGGAGGACGTCGATCCGGAACTCCTGCGGCTGCGCCGGCGCAAGGACGCCGACGAACTCGCGGTGCTCCGTCGGGCGATCGATGCGACCGGCGCGATGGTCGCGCGGGCCCGGGAGGTGATCGCGCCCGGCGTGAGCGAACTGACCGTGTTCTCGGAACTGCAGGCCGCCGCGGTCGCGTTTTGCGGCGAGATGCTCACCGGCACCGGCAACGACTATGCCTGCGGCATGCGGGGCGGGCCCCCCCGTGCCCGGCCCTGCGCCGCCGGCGACCTCTACATCCTCGACCTCGGCCCGGCCTACCGGGGCTACTTCGCCGACACCGCGCGGGCGATCGCCGTCGACCGCTCGCCGACCGACGAGCAGCTGGCGGCCTGGCAGCACGTCTGCGGGGCGCTCACGCTCGTCGAACGGATCGCCCGGCCGGGCGTCCGCTGCCGCGAGATCTACGAGCGGGTGCGGGAGTGGCTGGCGACGGCACCGGTCGGCACGTGGTCGAGCCACCTCGGCCACGGCATCGGCCTGTCCGTCCACGAGGCGCCCCACCTCAATCCGGCCTGGGACGATGTGCTCGAGGAGGGCGAGGTCATCGCCGTCGAGCCCGCGCTCTACGACCCCGCGCTCCGCTGCGGGATGCGGATCGAGAACGACTACCTCGTCACGGCGACGGGCCTGGAGAACCTGAGCCCGTTTCCGCTGGGCCTGGCCGACTGAAGCCATTCCCGGCCCGACAGAGACGGTCGCGTGGCCCGCTTCGCAGCCGCCGGGTCGATCGCGTACATTCTCTGGCACCACGGCCGCGGGATCACGGCGGCCAACCCCGAGGAGTTTGCGGATGTCCGTCGCCGAGCCGTACCGCGAGACCGCCCCAGACCGCTGGCGGGCCCTTGCTGACCGTGTCCTCGCCGGAGGAGCGATCGACCGCGACGAGGCCCGGGCCATCCTCGAATCACCCGACGTCGAACTGCTCGACGTGCTGGCGGCTGCCTGGCGGGTTCGCCACCGGCACTTCGGCAACACCGTGCAGCTCTTCTTCCTGATGAACGCCAAGAGCGGTCTCTGCCCGGAGGACTGCGGCTACTGCTCCCAGTCGAAGGTCTCCGATGCCGAGATTCCCCGCTACAACCTGCTCTCCGCCCCGAAGCTGCTGGAGGCGGCCAAGCTTGCGGCGGAGCGGCAGTCGAAGACCTTCTGCATCGTGATCTCGGCGCGCGGGCCGAGCGAGCGGGAGATCGACTTCGTGTGCGACATCGCCCCGAAGATCAAGCAGGAGTACGGTCTCAACATCTGCGCCTGCCTCGGCCTGCTCACCCCCGAGCAGGCCCGCCGGCTCGCCGCCGCGGGCGTCGACAAGGTCAACCACAATCTCAACACCAGCGAGCGCTACTACGGCGAGGTCTGCACGACCCACACCTACGCCGATCGCGTGGCCACGCTCGCCGCCTGCCGCGCGGCGGGCCTCGAACTCTGCAGTGGCGGCATCATGGGCATGGGGGAAACCCACGACGACCTGATCGACATGGCGATCGAGCTCCGCACCCTGGGCGTGGAATCGATCCCGCTCAACTTCCTCAACGCGATCGACGGCACGCCGCTCGAGCACGTGAACAAGGTGTCGCCCCGCGACTGCCTGCGGGGCCTCGCGATGATGCGGCTGGTGAACCCGGCGGCGGAGATTCGCATCGCGGGCGGCCGCGAGATCCACCTCGGCAGCCTGCAGGCCCTTGGCCTCTACGCGGCCAACGCGATCTTCGTCGGCGACTACCTCACCACCAAGGGGCAGCTGCCCGAGGCCGACTACCGGATGATCGAGGACCTCGGGTTCGTGATCACCCGCGGCTCCGAAGCCGCCGAGCCGGCGCCGGCAGTGGGCTGACACTCGAATGTGCACCGACGGGAAGCCGGTCGGGAGCACGCGCAGGAGTCCGGTGAACTTTGCCTGCCACCCGCGGGCCTCCATGTACCCACGAGCATGCATCGGCAAAGTCCGCCGGCGACGAGCATGTCTCCCGACCGGCGGACCATCACGGACGCCAGCAGGTCGTCACTCCTCGCCCGAGTCGCCGAGGCTCATGAGCAGTTCGGCCATCTCGCGAGCGGCGTGGGCCTCGCCCTGGGCACGGGCCACCTCGATCCCCTCCCGCAGGGCGCGCCGGGCATCGTCGATCCGTGACCGCTTGAGAAGATGCTGGGCCGCCATGTGGAAGGCGGGCACGTAGGGAGGCGTCTCCCGGGCGAGCTGCTCGAGAATCTCGAGGCCCGCTTCCCACTCACCGGCCGACTCCATTTCGAGAGCCAGGCTGTAGCGCAGAAACACGTCCTGCGGATCCTCCGCGAGCATGGCCTCGATCCTCGCACGCCGCGTGGATGTCATCATCGCCCCTCCTCCTCGCCATCGGTTCCGTCTTCGCTCTTCCGCCCATGCCGGGGATCGATTCGCAGAATCGCCCGCCCCGGCGCACCGGTCGCCACGAGCAGCGCCTCGTCGGACGCGGCGACGACCGCCCGGGGTTCGGTGAGGCGAACGACGCATGTCGGCCGCACGCCCTGCGCGCCGCGACGCAACTCGGCGTCGAGCCGCCAGAGTCCCTCGGGCCGATCTGCGTCGCCCGGCTCGCCGCCGACCACCCAGAGCCGCCCGCCGGCGCGGTCGAATGCGACGTCGCGCACCCGCGTGAGCCCGGTGTCGAGCCGCAGCAGACGCCGGCCCGCGGCATCGTGATAGCTCACCCAGCAGGTGGCCGCGGAATCCCGGGGGCGTTCGACGAGCACGAGTTCGTCGGCCGGGCTCACCGCGGCAGCGACCGGCCGCCAGCCCTCCTCGACGACCGTTGCCGCGGTGGCGAGCGGCCGCAGCCCCACGCCGGCAAACAGCGTCCGTTGCACCGCGGGCAACGGCTCCGGCAGCCCCGCGACCACGAGCCAGTCGCGCACGCCGCTCACCACGACCGCGACTCCGACCGGCGGCGACGCCGACTCCCCGACCGCCAGCGACTGCAGCGGAGCCGCCGGATCGGCCACGCCATCAGGCCGCAGCCGGAACGACCGCAGCGACCACGCGTTCGCCCCGTGGCAGACCGTGACGACGACGTCGCCGGGCATGCAGCCGATGGCCGCGGGGCGCGGCAGGCCGTCGTCCGGTGGCGCCACGACCTCGCGGCATGCACCGGACCGCGTCGGATCGAACGCGACGACCGCGCCACGGGCGGCGTCGAGCGCCAGCGCCGTCTGCCCGTTGGCACAGATCGCCAGATCCGCCACGCCCGGCAGGTCGGCCACGAGGGGCGTCACGATTGGCTCGGCACGGGCGACGCCCACGAGCCCGACGAGGCCCGCGAGCGTCGCCGCCAGACGGCGGTTCGGACGCGGGGTTCGGCGGCGCCACGGCCGGTTCATGACATCAGCCCACGACGGCCGGCAGACCATGCGCGGCCTCCCACGCCGCGATGGCGTCGGTATGCCGCAGCGACAGCCCGATGTCGTCGAGCCCTTCGAGGAGGCACTGCCGGCGGAAGGGGTCGACGGTGAACGAGCGGCTGAAGCCGGCGTCGTCGGCGACCGTGCAGGCCCGGAGGTCGACCGTGAGGCGGTACTGCTTCCCCGCGGCCGTCGCCGCGGCCGCCCGCGTGAAGAGTTCCTCCACGTCGGCCTCCGAAAGACGGATCGGCACCATGCCGTTCTGGAAGCAGTTGTTGAAGAAGATGTCGGCGAACGTCGGGGCGATCACCGCCCGAAAGCCGTAGTCGGCCAGGGCCCAGGGGGCGTGCTCCCGGCTCGATCCGCAGCCGAAGTTCCGCCGGGCGAGAAGGATGCTGGCCCCCGCGGCCGGCGGCTGGTTGAGCTCGAAGGCCGGATCAAGGGCGCCGTCGGGCAGGAACCGCCAGTCGAAGAACAGGAACTGGCCGAAGCCGGTTCGCTCGATCCGCTTGAGGAACTGCTTGGGGATGATCTGGTCGGTGTCGACGTTGGCCCGGTCGAGGGCGGCGACGACGCCGGTGTGCGTGGTGAACGGCTGCATGGTCGGCGACTCCTACTTGTACTGCCACTCGCGAATGTCGATGAAGTGCCCGGCCACCGCGGCGGCCGCGGCCATCGCCGGCGACACGAGATGGGTGCGGCCCCCCTTGCCCTGCCGCCCCTCGAAGTTGCGATTGCTCGTCGAGGCACATCGCTCCCCGGGCGAGAGCGTGTCGGGATTCATGCCCAAGCACATGCTGCAGCCGGCCTCACGCCACTCGAAGCCCGCCTCGCGGAACACGCGATCGAGCCCCTCCTCCTCGGCCTGCCTCTTCACGCGGCCGCTTCCCGGCACCACCATCGCCCGCACCGTCGACGCCACCCGGTAGCCGCGAACCACGCTCGCGGCGGCCCGCAGATCCTCGATGCGGCTGTTGGTGCAGGAGCCGATGAAGACGCGGTCGAGCGGGATGTCGACGATCCGCGTGCCCCCCGCGAGCCCCATGTAGTGGAGGGCCCGCTCGGCACTCGAGCGATCGTTCGGGTCGGCGAAGGCCCCGGGGCCGGGCACGGTGGCGTCGACACCCGTGACCTGGGCGGGATTCGTTCCCCAGGTCACCTGGGGAACCACGTCGGCCGCCCGAAAGATCTCCACGCGGTCGTAGACCGCGCCCGGGTCGCTCGGCAGACGTTCCCAGCGGGCCACCGCCGCGGCGAAATCCCGGGGCGCGAACTCGCGGCCGCGGAGGTAGTCGAAGGTGACGGCGTCGGGCGCGATCATGCCGGCCCGCGCCCCGGCCTCGATCGACATGTTGCAGACCGTCATCCGCTGCTCCATGCCGAGGCTCCGGATGCACTCGCCGGTGTATTCGATGACGTGGCCCACGCCCCCCTCGGTCGACAGCCGGCCGATGAGGTAGAGCACGATGTCCTTCGCTGTCACGCCCGCCGGCAGCCGCCCCTCGACGCGAACCTCGAGCGACTTCGGCTTTGCCTGACGAAGCGTCTGCGTCGCCAGCACGTGCTCCACCTCGCTCGTGCCGATGCCGAAGGCCAGGGCGCCGAGGGCGCCGTGCGTGGCGGTGTGGCTGTCACCGCAGACGATCGTCTGGCCGGGCTGGGTGATGCCGAGTTCCGGGCCGATCACGTGCACGATGCCCTGATCGGCATCACCGAGGTCGTAGAGCCGGACGCCGAACTCGCGGCAGTTCGCCCGCAGGGTATCGATCTGCTGCTTCGAGACCGGGTCGGCGATCGGCAGCCGGCGGTCGGTGGTCGGCACATTGTGGTCGGGCGTGGCGAACGTCGCCTCCGGCCGCCGCACGCGGCGGCCCGCCAGCCGCAGGCCCTCGAACGCCTGCGGGCTCGTCACCTCGTGCACGAGATGACGGTCGATGTAGAGGAGCGGCAGTTCACCGGCCGGGGAACAGACCACGTGGTCGTCCCAGATCTTGTCGAGCAGCGTGCGGGGGGAGGAGGCCATGGGTTGATCGAGGCGGGAGGAGGGGCGGGTGGATCCAACAGGAAGACTCTACCAAACGTTCGTCGCCCCGCAGCCGGCCCGCCGCCCCGCAGGCCCCCTGCCGACATCGTCCGGTCCCGTCGGTGCCGCTCCGGCAAGGTGTGCCGCCCGATCCGCGGACCGCTGCAGCCGTTCCACCCCCGGGGCCGATGCCACCCGGAGAGACACGCGGGGATGGGTTCGGGGTGCGGTGCAACGGGGACGCTCCATGGCACGGATGGGACTGCTGCGATCGCTGTGGCTGACGAGGCTCTCCAAGCCGACCGGCGAGCGGATGCTCTACCGGCATGTTCTCCGGACACCGCCGACCAGGCTCCTCGAACTCGGCCTCGGCACGCTCGTTCGCACGGGGCGGCTCCTCGAGGCAATCGGTTCGCGGCTCGCGGCAACCGACGTGACCTATGTCGGCATCGACCGCTTCGAGAGTCGTGCAGCCGGAGACCCGCCCGGGGTGTCGCTCAAGGAGGCGCACCGTCGACTGCTGGGGAAGGCCCGCGTGCAGCTCATTCCTGGGAACGTCGACTCCGCACTGGCCCGCGTCTGCAACCATGTCGGCCAGTTCGACGTGGTCGTCATCGCGGCGGAGACCGACGAACGGCATCTGGCCCGCTGCTGGTTCTTCCTGCAACGGATGACCACGGCCGGCTCGACGGTGTTCGTCGAGTCGCCATCGGGGCAATGGACCATCGTCGCGAAGGCGAAGATCGACGAACTCGCCGCCCGCACCGTGCTGCAACGGGCCGGCTGACCGGCTCTCGAACGATCACTTCGCCTTGATCTTGGCGACGGCCTCGGCGGCAGCCGACCGCACCTGCTTCACCGAATCGTCTTCCGAGACCAGTTCGAGGATCGGAATGGCCGAGGCGGCCGAGGAGCCGATGTCGCCGAGCGCCACTGCGGCCTCCAGCCGCACCATCTCGCTCTGGTCGCGGAGGGCGCGCCGCAGGAGCGGCACGGCCGCCGCGAAGAGCGTCGCGTCGCCCGGCTTGATCTTGAGCGTTGCCCAGGTGGCGACCGTCGCCAGGAGCTCGTCGTCGGACGTCGACAGCGTCCGCAGCAACGGCTCGGCAGCCGCGGCCGCGGGCCCGATCCGCCCCAGCGCGTAGACCGACGCATACCGCAGGCCGGCCGACGAGGCGGCGTCCCCAAGCAGTTTTCCGAGGGCCGGCGCCGCATCCGCCGCCTCGCCACCGAGGGCCCCGATCGCCACCACGGCCTCCTCCCGAATCGCCGCATCCGGGTCGTCGAGCAGCGACAAAAGCTTGGGCAGCAGGGGCTTGGCGGGAGGCCCAATCGCCGAGGCGATTTCGAGAACCGCCGGCAGGATGGCTGGGGTCGCGAGCCCGGCATCAAGCGCCGGCACGGCGGCCCCTCCCAGCCTCACCAGCGCCGCACCGGCCGCCACCCCGACCTTGGCCTCCGGATCAGTCAGCATGTCGACAAATGCCGCGGCAAGCTGCTCCTTCGCGGTCGCGTCGAGATCGGCCGCCAGATCGGAGAGCCCGGAGGCACAGCCGGCCCGCATGTCCGCATCGGGGTTTGCCAGGCCCTTTTTCAATCGCTCGACGGCCTTGGCGACGAGCTTTTCATCCTCGGGATGGATCCGGGCCAGAGCCCAGGAGGCCATCGCCGCCAGGAAGGCGTCGTTCCCGCCGGCGGCCCTCTCCAGGCACTCGTCACACCCCGCGGCCCGCATCCGCCCCAGCGCGAAGGCCGCCGCCAACCGCGACGACTCGTCGTTTGCCTCGAGCACCTTCACCACCACGGGGGCCGCGGCCGCCGCCTTCTCGCCGATGCCCGCCAGCGCCAGGATCGCCTGCAACCGCTCCTCCTCGTCGGTCTCCTCCACGATCGCCACGAGCGGCTTCGTGGCCTCGGCCGCGTCGGGGCCGATCTCGGCCAGGGCCACCGTGGCCCAGTAGCGGGAGGCCGGGTCTTTCAGGGCCTCGAGCAAAAACGGCACCGCATCGCCGCCGAAATCGGCGAGCGAGTGCATGGCGGCAAGCACCACCGAGGGGTCGGCATCGGCCAACTGCTTCGACAGGATCGGGGCGAACTGTGCAGGCGATGCCGTGAGCCGCTTGAGGGCCCGCAGGGACGCCCGACGGGCCCTGGGGTCGGCATGGACGGCCGTGCGGGAGAGCGGTTCGATCGCCGCGGTGTACAGGGCCGCATCGGCCGCGGGCATCTGCTCCCGCCCGTCGTCCTCGCGGATCACCGCGACCGCGGCCGCCGCCTGCGTCACCACGATCGGGTCGGCGTCTTCGAGCAGGCCCACGAGTGCGGGGATCGCCGACCGTGCATCCTCGCCGATCAGGCCGATTGCCCGGGCCGCGTGCCAGCGAACCCGAGGCTCCTCGTCGTCGAGCACGCCGAGCAGCGCATCGAGCGCGGGCTTCGCATTTTGGCCGATGGCACCGATTTCGTCGATCACGAGCACGCGGGCCTTCGAGTCGGGAGCGGCGGCCAGTTTCTCGATCAGCGCGGCGATCGCCGGGCCCTGATCATCGGCTGCTGCCCCGGTGGCCGGGGCGACGGCCGAAGTCGACTCGGCCGGGGCGACGGCCGGCGTCACGGGCTTCACGGCCGCCGGTTGCGGCTCCCCGCAGCCTGTGGCGACGAGCACGAGACACGGTGCGACCACGAGGGCCGGCACGACGAAGCGGCGCTGGCAAATCATGAGAACCGATGCTCCCGAAATCCCGGATCAGTACGTGCGGCGACGCCGCAGGATTCCTCGAACCACGGGCAAACCGCCGTCGTCCAAGAATCGCCCGAAGAGTATACTTCCAGCCGGTTTTTCGACACCGTCAGTATTTCGTATCCGACCACCCTTCTTTCCGCGTAGCACACCGGGGCCCAGCATGACCTCCCGCTCCTCGCGCCTGGTTCGAACATCGGTTCTTCTTCTCGGCCTGTCGGCCGGCGTTGCCCTCGCACAGTGGGGGGGCGGCTTCGGCTACAACCGTGGCGGCTACGCCTCCACGGCAGGACAGGCGGCGGCCTATGGCATGTCGGAGATGATGCGGGCGCAGGGCTACGAGAACCTGCAGAACTCGGAGGCCGCGAAGAACTGGGAGGAGGCCAAGACCCTCGAAATCAAAAACCGGCTCCTCTGGACCGAGACCTACTTCGACATGCGGAAGGAAAACCGCGAACGTCGTGCCGAGGAGGCGGGCCCGCGCGTCACGCAGGAGCAGGCGATCCGGATGGCGAAGATGGCGTTACCCCCGCGGCTCGGCTCCACCCAACTCGATCCGGTCACGGGTCACATCGAGTATCCGCTGATCCTCACCGACGATCGCTACAAGACCTATCGCGGCGAACTCGACTCGCTCTTCGCCCGGCGGGCGGCCTCGGGCGGCAGCATCCAGTATTCCGACTACGAGCGGATCCGCGACACGGTCTCGCAGTTCATCGATGCCCTGAAGACCCACGTGAAGGACTACGCGGCCGGCGATTACGGCAAGGCCCGCACCTTCCTCGACAGCCTCTCCCGCGAGGCGTCGATGCCCGCCGGCTGACCTGCTCCCGGCGGATCACCTCGATGCCTCACCGCACATCCGCGATCCGGCGGAGCTTCCCGAGGAGCGGGAACGCCGCGAGCCGCACCAGGCTCGACACCAGGAACACCGCCGCGTAGGCCTCCCAGGTTTCTCCCAGGGCCCGCAGCAGCATGCCGCCGCACGCCGCCCCCGCCACCGTGGCGACCGCGATGCCCAGGTTGTAGACCGTGACCACGCCGGACCGCTCGCGGTCGTCGAGCAGTTCGAAGAAGAGGAGCATCACGGCGAGTTCGTAGGCCGCCCAGCAGGCGCCCGCGATCACCTGCACGCCGGAGAGGTAGGCGACGTTGCCGGACGGCATCCAGAGGAGGGCCAGCGGCACGATCGCCAGGCTCGCCGCCCAGAGCAGCCGCACGGCGCCGATCCGCGAGGCGAGCCTCCCGATCACGGGCAGCAGGAGCGCCTTCGAAAGAAAACTCGTCGCGAACACGAGCATGAAGGCGTGGTAGGAAAACCCGAGCTGCTTGAGCATGAAGGCCGTGAAGTAGGGCCCGGCGATTTGCGCGCCGAACATGAACGAGCAGAGGTAGGCCACGAGCGCTCCGGAGGGCCGCTTTCCCATGCCGCCGACAGCGGTGGCGATCCGCGTCGCCAGCGGCACGGCCTCCGCCGGGGCCGGCATTTCGGCGCCGACAGGCTCCCGACATGCCCAGAGGCAGAGCGTCGAGAAGCCGCGAAACGCGGCCGCGATCGTGAACAGCACGGCGAACGCGGGCAGTGTCGCCGACGACGCCTCGCCCCACTGCAACACGAGCCCGCCCACCACGAACCCGAGAAACACGCCGAACTGTCCGAGCCGGTTCCGCTGGGCGAAGTAGCTGGTTCGCAGCCTGTCGGGCACGAGTGTCGCCATCCATGCCGTCCACGCCGGCGCGCCCGCCATGCCTGCCGACCAGTACGCAGCCGCCGCGACGAGCAGCTGCCAGAGCCGGGCCTCGCCCTCGAGCGCCCACCAGACGAAGGGCACGAAGCAGGCCGCCTGCACGGTCGTGCAGGCGATGACCCAACGCCGGTTGCTGCCCACGCGGACGACGGCCAGCGGCGCCGCCAGTTGGATCACGGCCCCGGCGAGGATGGGCAGGCTCGCCACCATGCCGGCTGACACCGGCCCGAGGCCGAGCGCGAGCGCGAAGGCAGGCAGGTAGGTCTCGCCACAGCCCACCATGACGCTGAAGGCCATGGCGTCGATGGTCGACACAAGGAGGTCGCGACGGAGGCTGCGGCGGGCCGCGAGGGCGGAGGGAAGCAAGGTGAAAACGCAACTCCGGGCGCCGAAAACCACCTCCTGTCTATACTTCGCAATCGGTTTGGTACAGGCGAACCCGAGGGCGATCGACATGAAGGCGTTGGTGACGGGCGGGACGGGATTTCTCGGGCCGCGGCTCCTGCGGCTGCTCGACAGGCCGACCGTGCTGACCCGCAATCCCGACCGTGCCCGCGGGTCGATCGGACATCTCGCCGGCCGCATCGTCGCCTGGAACCCCGCCGACGGCCCGCCGCCGCCGGAGGCATTCGAGGGGATCGATACCGTCTTCCATCTGGCCGGCGAGTCGGTCGCCGAAGGCCGCTGGACGGCCGCGCAGAAGGCGCGGATCCGCGACAGCCGAGTGCTCGGCACCCGCCATCTCGTGCAGGGCATCGCCCGGGCGAACGTGAAGCCGCAGGTGCTCGTGTCGGCGTCGGCCGTCGGCTACTACGGCGACCGGGGCGAGGAGGAGCTCACGGAGTCGTCGTCGCCCGGCAAGGATTTCCTCGCCGACGTCTGCATCGAGTGGGAGCGGGAGGCGCTCGCCGCCGAGTCGTCCGGCGTGCGGGCGGTGACGGCCCGCACCGGCATCGTGCTCGGCGCCGGCGGCGGGGCGCTCGCGAAGATGCTCACCCCCTTCAAGCTCGGCGCCGGGGGTCCGCTCGGCAACGGCCGGCAGTGGATGCCGTGGGTGCACGTGGCCGACCTCGCCCGGCTCTACATGCACGCCGCCGAGACCGCGTCGATCCGCGGGCCGATGAACGCCGTGGCGCCCACCCCCGTCCGCAACAGCGAGTTCACGAAGGCACTCGGCCGGCAGTTGCACCGCCCGGCCTTCATGCCCGCGCCTTACATCGGCCTGCGGATCCTCTTCGGCGAGTTCGCGAAGATCCTCTTCGCCTCGCAGCGGGTGATTCCGAAGCTGGCCCTCGATACGGGGTTCGTCTTCCAGTATCCCGACATCGCCGCGGCGCTTCGCGAGATCCTCGCCCCCGCGGCGGCCTGACCGTCAGCAGGCGGCCCGCGTGAGCCGGTCGCGGATCGCAGCCCACGCCGCGGTCTCCGGCGGACGATCAACGACGATCCGCTCGAGCTGCCGCTGATCCAGCGCGCGGAGGGTGGCATACAACCGGGCCGCGAAGGCCTCGGGCTCCGCGGGCATCGGCACGATCACGAGATCGCGGTTCGCCGCGAGCCGGCGGACGTCGGGCGAGTCGGCGGCGATCGTGAGCCAGCCCACGCGGCTGCCGGAGGCGACGAGTTCCGCCACGCGGCCGCAGGCATCGGCCGGCATCTCCAGGGGCGTGCGTGGGGCATAGTGCCGCGCCTGCTGGCCCGGTGAGCGGGCCGGGCCCGGAGCGGCATGATCCGCCGGGCCTGCGACCGCCGCCCCGAGGGCCGCCTCGATCGCCTCGCGGGCCAGTGGCCCCGGACGCAGGATGCGGGGCGGGGTCGTCGTGCAGTCAATCACGGTCGACTCGAGGCCACGGCTGCACGCGCCGCCATCGAGGATCAGGTCGATGCGGTTGCCGAGACTCTCGAGCACGTGCAGCGCGGTCGTGGGCGAGACGGCCTCGGAACGGTTGGCGCTCGGCGCTGCCAGGGGGATTCCGGCCTTGGCGATCAGCCGCCGGGTGAGCCGGTGATCGGGGCACCGCAGGGCCACGGTCGAACCGCCGGCGGTGACGATGTCGGGAATCCGCGGCCCGCGGGGCACGATCACCGACACGGGCCCGGGCCAGAAGGCATCCGCGATGGCTGCCGCCGACGCCGGCCAGTCGGCCGCGAGCATCCGGGCCATGGCGACGTCGGCCACGTGCACGATCAGCGGATTCGATGAGGGCCTTCCCTTGGCCTGGAAGATCCCGGCAACCGCCTCTCCATCGAGGGCGTCGGCCGCGAGGCCGTAGACGGTCTCGGTCGGAATCGCGACCAGCCCTCCGCGACGCAGCACCTCGACAGCCCGATCCAGCGCCGACTCGGCGGCCGCCGGCGGCTCGGCGGCGTCCGCCGGCCAGTCCACGCGGAGGATGTCGGGAAGCGGGCGAGGCATCCGGCCTACCTTGCAACGCGGGAGGGTCGAGAGCAAGATGGCGGCTTCGTGCCGCGGCGGCACGACCTTCAGAGGCGCCAGCCCCATGCCCCCTTCCCGCTCGCCCGTCGTCGGGATCGCGATGGGGAGCCGCTCGGACTGGCCGACCCTCCAGCGGGCCGCCGAGATCCTCGAGCAGTTCGGCGTGCCCCACGAGTGCGAGATCGTGTCGGCCCACCGCACGCCCGGCAAACTCGCCGACTACGCAGCCACGTCCGCCGGTCGCGGGCTCAAGGTGATCATCGCCGGCGCCGGCGGTGCGGCCCACCTGCCCGGCATGCTCGCCGCCCAGACCCACCTGCCCGTGCTCGGCGTGCCGGTGGAGTCGTCGATGCTCCGCGGAGTGGACTCGCTCCTTTCGATCGTGCAGATGCCGGCGGGCGTGCCGGTGGGCACGCTGGCCATCGGCCCCGCAGGGGCGGCCAACGCGGCCCTCCTGGCGATCGCCATCCTCGCCCTCGACGATGCGTCGTTGCGGGACAAGCTCGTGGCCTACCGTGCCGAACAGACGGCGCGGGTGCTCCACGAAGATCTCAACGGCGAGTCGACGGCCTGGTCCGAGCGAACCTCGGAACGGTGAGCCGTGGCCGCTGACACGCCCCCGATCCTGCCCGGCCGCACGCTCGGCATCCTCGGTGGCGGCCAACTCGGGGCGATGTTCGCCGCCGCCGCCAAGCGCATGGGCTACCGCGTCGAGGCGATCTCCGACATCGCCGACTGCCCGGCGGCGCAGTTCTGCGACCGGCTGCACGTGGGCGAATACGCCGACGAGGCCTTTCTCCGTCGCGTGGCGGCGGGCCTCGACGTGGTCACCTTCGAGTTCGAAAACATCCCCGCCGCGGCCGGGCGGGCGCTTGCAGCCGTCGTGCCCGTGCGGCCCCATCCCGACGTGCTGTTCACGACGCAGGACCGTGCCCGCGAGAAGGCCTTCCTGGTGCAGCACGGCTTTACCTGCGCGCCGCACCGCGTCGTGCGGTCGGAGGCCGAACTTCACGCGGCTGTCCGCGATCTCGGCCTGCCGGCCGTGCTCAAGACCGCCGCCTTCGGCTACGACGGCAAGGGGCAGGCGAAGCTGATGACACCTGCCGACGTCGATCCGGCATGGGCCAGGCTCGGCGCCGGCCCCGCAGGCGCGCGGGAACTCGTGCTCGAAGGCTGGGTCGATTTCGACTGCGAGATCTCGGTGGTGGCGGCCCGCGGTCTCGACGGTTCGACGGCCACATTCGCCCCCGCGCGCAACGCCCACGCCAACCACATCCTCGACGTGTCGAGCGTGCCGGCCGGCCTGCCGGACGCGGTCCTCGCGGAAGCCTCCACCACAGCGGAACGAATCCTCACGGCCCTCGGCGCAGTGGGCGTGGCCTGCGTCGAGTTCTTCGTGACCAAGGACGGCCGGGTGCTCGTCAACGAGATCGCCCCACGAACCCACAACTCGGGGCACCTTACGATCGAGGCCTGCGACACGAGCCAGTTCGAGCAGCAGGTGCGGGCCGTGTGCGGGCTGCCGCTCGGATCGACGCGGCAGGTCGCCCCGGCGGCGATGGCGAACCTCCTCGGCGACTGCTGGTTCGAAGCCGCGTCCGGATCCACCCGAGAGCCCGATTGGCCGGCCGCCCTCGCCGTGCCCGGTGTGCGGCTGCACCTCTACGGCAAGACCGACCCCCGGCCGGGCCGCAAGATGGGCCACCTCACCGCGCTGGCGGCCACGCCCGAGGAGGCCGTCGCCAAGGTCGTCGAGGCCCGTCGCCGCAGCCGGCGCGGGTGATTTCAGCGGATCCGTCGCGAGGTCCAGGCGTCCCCATCGCTCACGCGATTGGGCTTCCAGACACGGGAAGCGTTACTGCGGGGCGAGGGATCGACCACGCCAGGCGGTCTTGAAACCGAGCGACCTCCTCACGAGCGCGATCCACTGGATCGCGAGGAACACGGCGACGCCGACGGGATGCAGGATCGCGCTGCCGAGGCTCTGCCGAAACCGTACGGCCTCGATGACCCGTGGCAGCCAGGCGAGCAACGCCGCGGCGACGGCGGCAGGGATCGCCCACGTCGGCCAGCCCGACCAGCCGGTGGCGAACCCGGCTGCCAGGAGCCCGAACGGCAGGATCTGTCCGCCGGCGAGCAGGATCGTGAAGGGCACGATCGTCGGAGGCGATCCGATGCCCTCCGTCGCGTTCTTCGAGAGGCCGCGCCACACCTCACGGTCGCGGTCGTACATCCGGCAGGCGGCGATCTCCGTGGCGTCAAAGATGTCGGTGGCGAGGCCCGCGCGGCGGTAGGCCCGCGGGAGTTTCACGCCGTCGTGAAGCGAGGCCCGGATCGCCTCGTGACCCCCTGCCCGCCCGTAGTCGACCCGCCGCGTCACGAACAGCTGTCCGCAGCCGGCCGCCATCCCCGGCGACGGGTCGCGACGGCTCCGGGCCAGCGGCAGAAAGCCGAGGAGGATGAAGTGGATGAGCGGCAGGAGCAGCCAGTCGAGGATGCACGCCGTGCGCTGCCGCGGAAATCCGCTGCCGAGGGCCGCGCCGGAGGCGTCGAGGAAGGCCGCGGCCCGCGCGATCGCATCGGGGGTGGGCGAGACGTCGACGTCGAGAAACACCCAGGTGTCATGCCTCGCCGCCTGCGTGAGCTGCCAGCAGGCGTGCTGCTTGCCGCACCAGCCCGGCGGCAGCGTTTTGCCCGGCACGAGCCGCACCCGCGGATCCTCGGCGGCGATCCGGCCGACGATCGCCGCGGTGGCGTCGTCACTCGCGTCGTCGAGGATCACGAGTTCGAGGTCCACCGCCTCGCTCGCCAGCACGTCGCGGCAGAGCCGCTCGATGGCCTGCTCCTCGTTGCGGGCCGGCACGAGCACCGACACCCGCGGCCGGTGGCCGGGCGGCGGCGCCGGCGGTGGCCTGAATGCCCGCAGGTTGGCGAGCGTGAGCAGCGCGGGCAGGACCGCGAGGAGAAGTGCGACGACGGCGAGGATGCCGATCCCTGCCGGGCTCATCGCGACCCCTCACCGCCGTGCGAGGCATCGAAGCGTTCCCCACGGAGGCAGGCCTTCACCCGCCGGATGGTGTCGTAGGCGAAGCCCACGCCGACGCGGCCGGAGAGGAGCGTCGTGAACGCGGCCGGATCGCGGGTCTGGGCGGCCGCGGCGAGCCTGTCCTGGGCCGCCTCGAGGCCGCGGGCGAGCACGGCCGTCCACTCGTCGGCCGAGCGGCCCGGCGCGTCGGCCACGCGCACCGGAGGGCCGAATGCGGCGAGCGCCTCGGGGCAGCGCTCGTTCCAAAACGGGTATTCGACGGCCAGAGGCACGACGAGCCCCCGCTCCATCGCGGCCACGGCATGGCCGATCCCGGGCCGCATCACGAGCGGCCGTGTCCGCGGATCGGTGAAGTGCCCCTGGGCGGTGATCCAGAAGATCACGTCGCTCCGGGAGGATGCAGCCCGCGCCATCCGCAGAAACCGCGCCGCGCCTCGCCAGGTGCCGGGCTCGATGCCGAGAAACCCGATCCGCTCCAGAAACTTGTATTTGCCCAGGGCCGCCGCGTCGATCGGCCCGTAGACCATCCGCTCGGGAAAGAGCTTCTGGCCGACGAGCAGGAAGACGAGCGGATCCCACCAGCCCGGATGGTTCGAATAGAAGATCACGGGCTCAGCGCCCAGATCGGGCCTGTCGGCCGCCCCGGCCTGCCCCTTCAGGAGCCGCACGCCGTGAAAGTGCTTCGCGAGGTAGCCCCGCACGTACCACATGAACCAGCCGTGGATGGCCCGCGAGAAGGCCGGCAGCCCCTCGCCCCTGCCCTTGACCCCATGGCCTTCGACACTCATGACGACGCTCCTGACCGTTGCGGGGAGCCGGCCGGGAGCACGCGCAGGAGTCCGGTGAACTTTGCCTGCCACCCACGAGGCTCTATGCACCCACGAGCATGCAACGGCAAAGTCCGCCGGCGACGAGCATGTCTCCCGGCCGGCTCCCCACCCGCGACGCTCACGCGCCGACCGTGGCCGGTGCCGCGGGCCCGGCCTGCCCCACGAGCTTGTCCTGGTCGACGCAGTCGGCCGCGATCCAGCCCGACATCAACACCATGGGCATGCCCGGCCCCGGATGCGCCGAGCCTCCACAGAGATAGAGCCCCTCGATATCCGGCGAGCGGTTGGCGGGCTTGAAGGCGCCGAGATACTTGCCGTGGCTGGCGAGGCCGTAGATCGCGCCGTCGAGCACGTGGTAGCGGTCGTGGATGTCCTGCGGGGGGAGGGCCCGCTCCACCACGATGTGCGTCTCGAGGTCCTTCAGGCCGGCGGTGCGCACGAGTTTCTGCACGATGCGGTTGCGGTACTCCGGCAGCATCCGCTTCCAGTCGTGGTGCGGCCGCAGGTAGGGCGTGTGGACGAGCACGTAGAGGGCCTCGCCGCCGGGGATCGCCACCTCGGGCTCCGTCACGGCCGGGGCGCAGACGTAGCAGGTGGGGTCCGGGGCCGGCTCGCCGCGGTGGTAGATCGCCTCGAACTC
>JBJTDZ010000131.1:0-42941 GCA_046092585.1 Pirellulales bacterium
TCAGCATCGAGTGAGCGTCGGGCATGATGCCCGACGAGAACGTCCGGCGCCGGGGCATTGGCAGACCCGAGCCCGCGTTACCAGAAGACGCAGTCCCCATCGCTTACGCGATTGGGCTTCCCGCGACGCGAACGTCCGGCGACGGGGCATTGGCAGCCCCTCGCTGGTTTCCTGCCTCGACTGCGTACTCGCCTTCGCAGTGCGATGCTTGGGCGTTACCCGTTTGTCGAGAGCCGCGGGCCGACGAGATACCCGGCCCAGTCCCACGCCAGCCGTTCGCGGCCTGCGGCGAGGCCCCACTCGGCAAGGTCTCGTTGAAGCGCGTCGCACGCGGCGCGATCGGCCGCCGGCTCGGCCCTCCACGCCACGAGCGGCCGGGATGGCGGCGCCCGCCAGGCGGGGTGCGGCACGCTGCCGGGCCGCAGGCACACGGCCACGAAAGCCACTGCGTCGGGAATGAACGGCGGCGGCGCCTCCCCGTCGACGGCAAGGCCGATCTGCAGCGTGCCCGCGGCGCGGCGCACGTCCTCCACCTCCGTAGCGTCGCTTGGCCAGGCCGCCACGATCGCGAGCATCGCCGCGGGGTGGGCGGCCAGCCTCGCGATCTGCTCCGCGGTGAAAGAGTCTTCTGCCGCCAGCGCCACCACGGCGACGCCCTGCTCGTCGGCAGCTCGAAGGAGATCGTCGGCTGGCGTCGCGACCGCGACGGAGCCCCGGACAGCCGGCGCCAGATCGGCGGAGCCGGCGGCGACCGTGGCCCGCGGCACCCAGCGCCGGCCGTCGAGCCAGAACGACCGACCGCGGACACCAAGCCGCCGCAGCCCGACCGTCGCCTCGATCGGCTCACCATGCTGGTCGGCGGACTCCAGCCGGGCCTCGACGCGGTAGAGATTCGGCAACTCGGGCGTCCAGTAGGCCGGCTCGGTCAGGATCGCCCGCGAGACGGCAGCACCGGGCACCGGCACGAGCCGGGATGTCGTCGGGAGCGTGGTATCGCGGCGTCGGCGCGGGCCGCTGACCGTGCCGACAAGCCGTGCTCCTGGGGCCGCGGCCTCCGCGGCGCGCACGATCACCTCGGCCCGCATCTCGTCGCAGGGGCCGAGCGTAACGGTGACCGGAGGCGGGGAGGCGACGGTCACGAGCTCCGGGCCTCGCCGAACTTTTCCCGCGCCATATCCGCCAGTCGCTTGAGGTCGAGCTTGCCGGAACCGAGCATCGGCATCTCCGGAATCTCGGCAAAGGCGTCGGCCCCCGGCACCCAGAGATTCGGAAGCCCGTGTTCCGCGAGGCGGCGGACGACGTCCTGCGGGGCATGCGTCGTCGGCAGGTGAAACACCACGAGACGCTCCCCCTTCGAACGGTCGGGCACAGCCGTCACCACCGCGAGCAGCTCGCCGTCGACCGCGCCGAGTTCCGCGTTGATCGCCTCCTCGACGGAGAGGTGCGGCACCATCTCGCCCCCGATCTTGGAGAACCGGCTCTCGCGGCCCGTGATCGTGATGAACCCGTCGGCGTCGAGCCTCGCGATGTCGCCAGTAGAGTACCACCCGTCCTTCACGACCTTCGCCGTGAGATCTGGCCGGTCGAGGTAGCCCTGCATGACGTTGGGGCCCGTGATCCAGAGCAGCCCCTCCTCGCCGAGGGCGAGTTCCCGATGCCCCTCGCGATCGGTGATCCGCGCCCGGCAGCCGAGAATCGGCTGGCCGACGGTGCCCTCGCGGGCGTCCACCGGCCGTCCGGGCACGTGCCGCGATGCCGGTACGTTCGCCGCCACCAGCGGAGAGAGTTCCGTGGCCCCGTAGGCCTCGCTGGGCCTCACGCCAAACCGCTGCTCGAACGCGTCGCACACGTCTTTCGGCAGTTTCTCCGCCGCGCCGAACACGCTCTCGAGCGTGGAGAAATCCTCGGCGGGAGTCCGCCGCGTATAAATCCGCAGGAAGGTGGGCGTGGCCATCAGGATGGTGGCGTGGTGCTCCCGCGCGAGCCTGCCGACCACCTGCGCGTCGCGCGGGTCGGTGTGGTAGACGACGGCCGGATCGAGCGTCAGCGGCGTCCAGAGCGTGGTGGTGTAGCCGTAGGAGTGGAAGAAGGGAAGCACGCCGAGCGCCACGTCGCCCGGCGAGAGATGGAGCAGGTGGTCGATCGCCCGCACGTTGGAGCCGATGTTCTCCTGCGTGAGCACCACGCCCTTCGGATCGCCGGTGGAGCCCGACGTGAAGATGATCGTGAGCGGGTCGTCGGGCCGGATCTGCCCGAGCCCCAACGCGGCCTCCAGCATGCCCAGGGGCATGACCCTCGCCTGCATGAAGGCGAGGGCCTTGTCGAGGATGCCGGCCTGCTTTTTCAGCCCCCCGGCGTCGAGCAGCCGGCTGCCGAGGTCGAGCTTGACCCGTGCGAGGAAGGCGGGGCTCGAGATCACGTGCCGCAGCCGCGCCCGCGCGATGCAGACGTCGAGGATCGCCTGGGTCGAGGTGTAGTTGAGATTCACCGCCACGCGGCCCGAGAGGGCGAGGGCCGCGTTGACGAGGGCACCTCCGACCGTGGGCGGCAGCATCACACCGACGGTCTTCTCGTCGGCAGCCAGCACGCGATCGAGCACCCGCTTCACCACCAGCACGGCGACGAGCAGGTCGCGGCCGCTCAGCCGGGTGCCGAGCGAATCGGCCATCTTCATCCGCGCGCCGGCGGCGCGGCAGGCCCGAAGCATCAGCCGCTGCAGCACGAGCGGCTCCTTCGACGGATCGGGGGCATGGTGGGTCATGGGGGCTCGCAGACGCTGGCGGCGGGCGGAGACGGGGCGACGTTGCCCCTGCAACCGCGACCATTAGAATCGCGGGCTTCCGGCCTGAACAGCCAAGCCGCCCGCGGGAAACGGGCGTTCTGGCGCACGCCGCGGCGCCGTGATCGCGGCGTCCGACCGCCCCTCGCAGGACACGACCGCAGGATGCCCCGCTACGTTCCATCGCGCATCGAGCCCAAGTGGCAGGAGTGGTGGGAATCCCGCGACACGTTCGCGACACCGCGGCTGCCCGCGGGACGCAAGGCCTACGTCCTCGACATGTTTCCCTACCCGAGCGGCGACGGCCTGCACGTCGGCCACCCGGAGGGCTACACCGCCACCGACATCGTGGCCCGGTTCGAGCGGATGCGGGGCACCACGGTGATGCACCCGATGGGCTTCGACGCCTTCGGCCTGCCGGCGGAGGAGCATGCGATTCGCACGGGCACCCCACCCCGCGAGAGCACCGAGCGGAACATCGCCACGTTCACCCGGCAGCTGAAAATGCTCGGGTTCAGCTACGACTGGAACCGCGTGCTGGCGACCACCGATCCCGAGTACGTCCGCTGGACGCAGTGGATCTTCCTCGTGCTCCACGACACCTGGTTCGATCCCGCGATCCAGAAGGGGCGGCCGATCGCGGAACTGCCGATTCCCCCGAACGTCGCCGCCGCCGGCGACGTCGCGGTCGCCCGCCACCGCGACGCCCATCGGCTCGCCTACCAGTCGGAGGCCCCGGTCAACTGGTGCCCGGCGCTCGGCACGGTGCTCGCCAACGAGGAGGTGATCGGCGGCGTGAGCGAACGGGGTGGACACCCGGTGGTGCGGATTCCGCTCCGGCAATGGATGCTGCGGATCACCGCCTACGCCGACCGGCTGGAGCGGGAACTCGAGGGCCTCGACTGGCCCGCGAGCATCAAGAAACTGCAGTGCGACTGGATCGGCCGGAGCACCGGCGCCGAGGTCGACTTCTTCATCCCGCCGGCGGGCGATGCCGCCGCGTTCGACCGCTGGAAGCAGGCCCGGGCGACGGCCGGATTCCCCGATCATGCCGCCGCCGACGTGCTGCGGATCTACACCACGCGGCCCGACACGCTCTACGGTGTCACCTGCATGGTGATCGCCCCGGAGCACCCGCTCCTCGACGCCCTCACGACGGCCGACCGCCGCACCGGGGTCGCCGCCTACCGCGAGGCGGCAGCCCGCAAGAGCGACCTCGATCGCACCGACCTGGCGCGGGGCAAGACCGGAGTCTTCACCGGATCGCACGTGATCCATCCGCTGACGGGCAGGCCCGTGCCGGTGTGGGTGGCCGACTACGTGCTCGCCAGCTACGGCACCGGGGCGATCATGTCGGTGCCGGCCCACGACGAACGCGACTTCGAGTTCGCCGCCGCCTTCGGGCTCGACGTGGTGACGGTCGTCGAGTCCGTCGACGGCGAGGCGACGCCCGGCACGCTCTTCTCCGGCGACGGCCTCGCGGTCAACTCCGGCCCCTACACGGGCCTCCCCACGCACGAGTTCATCGCCCGCGTGGGCCACGACCTCGCAGCCGCGGGCCTCGGCCGGCCCGCGGTCAACTCCAAGCTTCGCGACTGGCTCTTCAGCCGCCAGCGGTTCTGGGGCGAGCCGTTTCCGATCCTTCACGAGCTCGACGCCGCGGGAAACCCGACCGGCGTGGTGCGGGCGGTGGGGGCCGACGAACTTCCGGTGAACCTCCCCCACCTCACCGACTTCAAGCCCGGCGAGACCCCCGACCCGCCGCTCTCGCGGGCGCCCGCGGAGTGGCTCTTCGTCGATCGCGACGGCCGCCGCTACCGCCGCGAAACCACACCATGCCGCAGTGGGCGGGCTCCTGCTGGTACTACCTGCGGTTTCTCGATCCCCGGAACACCGATTGCTTCCTCGACCCGGAGATCGAACGGGCCTGGATGCCGGTCGACCTCTACATCGGCGGCGCCGAGCATGCGGTGCTGCACCTGCTTTACAGCCGGTTCTGGCACAAGGTGCTCTTCGACCGCGGGCACGTCTCCCATCCCGAGCCGTTCGGCAGGCTCGTCAATCAGGGAATGATCCTCGGTGAGGTCGAGTTCACGGGCTACCGCAGCGCCAAGGGTGGCTGGGTGTCCGCGGAGAAGCGTGCGGCCGACGACCACGCCGCCAAGGTGCCCGCCGACCAGGTCGAGAAGCAGGGAGAGCACTTCGTGCTCCGCGACGCCCCCTCGGTCCGCGTCGAAAGCCGGGCCTACAAGATGTCGAAGAGCCGGGGCAACGTGGTGAATCCCGACCAGGTGGTCCGCGACTTCGGCGCCGATTCACTCCGGCTCTACGAGATGTTCATGGGGCCGCTGGAGGCGACCAAGCCCTGGAGCACGGCCGGGGTGAGCGGCGTCCGCGGCTTCCTCGACCGCTGCTGGCGGCTCGTGGTCGACGAGCGGGCCGAGGAACTCGTGCTCGCCCCGCAGGTCTGCGACGACGCCCCGACCGACGACCACCTGCGGGAACTGCACCGCACCATCGACAAGGTAACCCGCGACATCGAGTCGCTCTCGTTCAACACCGCGATCGCCCGAATGATGGAGTTCGTGAATGCCTGCACTCCGCTCGAGCGGAGGCCCCGGGCGATCCTCGAGCCCTTCGTCACCATCCTCAGCCCCTTCGCCCCGCACCTCGCGGAGGAACTCTGGGAGGTGCTCGGCCGACCGGCACCGGTCTCGCTCGCCCCGTGGCCGGCGGTCGAGGAGCGCTGGCTGAAGGACGACACGGTCGAGATCCCGGTGCAGATCCAGGGCAAGCTGCGGGGCCGGGTGACGGTGCCGGCCGACGCCGACGCCGAGGTGATGAAGGCCGCCGCGGCCGCAGACCCGCGGATCGCCGAGCAGCTCGCCGGCCGGGAGATCGTCAAGGTAGTGGCCGTGCCGGGCCGGCTCGTGAACTTCGTGGTGAAGGGCTGATTCGGCTTTCGTGCGGGACGGCCGTTCCGTAGCATGGAGCCCGTCCTGCCGCCCGTCCGACGAGGAACGATCCATGCCCGTGAAGCGCGTTCTGGCCCTCGTGCTCGGCGGGGGCCGCGGCACCCGGCTCTATCCGCTCACCCGCGACCGCTCGAAGCCGGCGGTGCCGCTGGCCGGCAAGTACCGCATCATCGACGTGCCGCTGTCGAACTGCATCAACAGCGGTGTGCAGCGGATCTACGTGCTCACGCAGTTCAACTCCGTGAGCCTCCACCGCCACATCCGCCGCACCTACACGTTCGACCCCTTCAGCGGCGGGTTCGTCGAGATCCTCGCCGCCCAACAGACGCTCGACAACGCCGGCTGGTATCAGGGCACGGCCGACGCCGTCCGGCAGAACATCCGCTACCTGCAGCAGCCCGACATCAAGCACGTGCTGATCCTCTCGGGCGACCAGCTCTACCGGATGAACTACGCCGACATGCTTGCGACGCACGTGGCCCACAAGGCCGACGTCACGATCGCCGGCATCCCGGTTCACGACGACGCCGCCTCGGCGCTCGGCGTGATGCGGCTCGACACCGCCGGACGGGTCGAGGGCTTCCTCGAGAAGCCGCAGACGGCCAAGGAACTCGAAATGGTCCGCACCGACCCGGCCTGGATCGAGGCCCAGGGCATCCCGTCCCTGGGCCGCTCGCTGATGGCGAGCATGGGGATCTACCTCTTCGACCGCGACTGCCTCCTCGACCTGCTCACCAAGACCGACTACCAGGATTTCGGCAAGGAGGTGTTTCCGACCGCCATCCGTGCGAAGCACGTGCAGCTCCACCCGTTCGACGGCTACTGGGAGGACATCGGCACCATCCGTTCCTATTTCCAGTGCAACCGCGACCTCGCCAGCCAGGCTCCGCCATTCGACCTCGTGAACGCGGAGGCGCCGATCTACTCGCGCGGCCGGTTCCTGCCCCCCTCGCGACTCGCGGGGGCGAGCGTCCGCCGGAGCCTCGTCTCCGACGGCTGCATCATCGACGAGGGTGCCGTGATCGAGAACAGCGTGATCGGGCTGCGGTGCCGGATCGGCCGCAACGTGGTGATCCGCGACTCGGTGATCCTCGGCAACGACTTCTACGAGACCGACGGTGGCCTGGCGGAGGGAGCCGCCCGGGGGCTGCCGCCCCTTGGCATCGGCGACGACACGATCATCTCCGGGGCGATCGTCGACAAGAACGTCCGCATCGGCCGACGGGTGCGGATCGTCAACGAGCACGGCTGGCAGAACACCGCCGACAGCGACCGCTTCACCGTCCGCGACGGGATCGCGGTGGTGCCGAAAGACGCCGTCGTGCCCGACGGCTGGATTCCCGACCCGGGCACGATCAAGCCGGCCTGACCGGCCTCCGGGCTCAGCGAACCCGCCGCGTCCGCCACCCAGGCGTTTCGGAGAGCCGCGACGCCGCGGCCCCGTCCGGCGTCGCCTCCGGAAGATCCGGTGCCACCACCTCGGCCGCCTCGACGACCGGAACCTCGGTCTGGTCGGGGTGTGATGCCGCAGTGGCGTCCAACTCGTCCTCGCCGAGCACGATCAGGGCCGGTGCTTCTTCGGCACGCTCCTCCACGGCGATCTCCTGCACGATGGGCTCGTCATCGGCTTGCTCGCCCATCTCATCGACCGCGGCGGCCACGAGCACGCTCGTCGGCTCGTCCTGCTCGGGAATCGGCTCCATGACCGCGGCCTGGGTCACGGCGGGATCGGCCGGCGTCGGCGTGCCGTGCCGGCGACCGCAGCGGCAGCCTGCCTGATGGCGGTGGCCGGGCGGACGTTTGCCCACCAGCGGCGGCCAGGGGCGGGCCGTGCCCCCGATCGGCAGGATGCCGTTGGAGCGGGCGCGGAAGTTGTTTTGCGGGGCCGACCCGTTGGGAACCGGTCCCGAGTAGTCGTACGGATCGGGGCACATCGTGCAGCCCGACAACGCCACGGCCACCGTCACGGCGGCGAAGCGACCGCCCCACGAGGCGGCGAACCGGCCAAGGCGGTCCATGCGATCCCGTCCGTCCTTCCTGGCCGGGGGCGGCGCCTTCGCCGCACATGCCCGGCCGCCTTCAGCGGCTGTTCCCCTCCCCCACGACCCGCACCATTCATCGGGTCGGCACGACCCGGATCTTCAGCAAATCCTTCCGGAGCACTCCGGCGGGGCTCAGAGCTGCACGCCCATGTCGGCCATCAGGAGCTTCATGTCGTCCCACACGTCCCGCTTGGCGGCCGGATTCCGCAGCAGGTAGGAGGGGTGGTAGGTGCAGATCACCTTGGCGGTGCCGTAGGTGAACCACTGCTTCCGCAGGCGGCCGATCGGCTCGGTCGTCTGCAGGAGAGCATGGGCGGCAGTCGTCCCGAGGCAGCAGATGTACCGCGGCGAGATCACCTCGAGTTGCCGCTCGAAGAAGCCACGGCAGTTCGCCACCTCGTCGGGCTGCGGCGTCCGGTTGCCCGGCGGCCGACACTTGAGCACGTTGAGGATGTAGACCTCCTCCCGCCGCAGCGTGCAGGACTCGATGATTTTCGTGAGCAGTTGTCCGGCTCGGCCCACGAAGGGCTCGCCGGAGGCGTCCTCGTCGGCGCCGGGTGCTTCCCCGAAAAAGCAGATGCGGGCGTCGGCAGGGCCGGTGCCGAACACCGTCTGCGTCCGCGTCGCTGCCAGTTCGCCGCACGTCGTGCAGTCGGCCACCCGTTGGGTGAGCAACCGCAGCGCCACCACGCGGGACGAGACGTCAGCCGACGCGGAGGCGGCCTCGCTCGACCGCCGGGCCGGCGCCACGGCGGCAGGCGCCGCTCCGAAACGCTCCGCGGCGCGTGGGCGGGGCAGCTGGCGCACCCCGGCGCGCACAAGGCTTTCCAGCCGCTGCCGCAAGGCCCGTCGCTCGCTCGCCGCCATGGCTCAATCCCGTGTCAGGCACTCACGGCCCGTCAGAGGGCGCGACGATGCCGCTTCGGCCCCCTGCCCTTGCCGAACGGCGAGGCCGGTCGCTTCGCCGGTTCGGCGGCCGGTTCGCTCGGGGCGGCAGCCGCCTGCGTCGATGCCTGCGCCGCCGCCCGCTCGAAGCCGCCCGTGGGGAGCTGCTCGACGGGGGCGGGCTTGGCCCGCCTTTCGAAGGCCTCGAAGCCCTCGATCTCGTCGCGCTGCAGGAGCCGCTCGATCCGCATTTCAATCCGTGTCAGCTGCGGCCCCTCCTCGGGCGCCACGAACGTGAAGGCGATGCCCTCGCGGCCCATGCGGCCCGTGCGGCCCACGCGATGCACGTAATCGTCGCAGAACTCGGGGATGTCGTAGTTCACGATGTGCGACACGCTCGAGACGTCGATGCCGCGACCGACCACGTCGGTGGCGACGAGAATCTTCGCCGTGCCCTCGCGAAACTGGCGCATCACGCGGTCGCGGATGCTCTGCGACAGGTCGCCGTGGATGCAGGCCACCTCGCCGGGCTGCCGAGACCGCCGCCGGGCGAGCTTCTCGTAGATCTTGTCGGTGCCCCGCTTCGTGCGGCAGAAGACGATGGCCTGTCGCGGCTGCTCGCGCTCCAGCAGCCGCTCGAGCAGGTCGAACTTCCGCGTGGGATCAACGGTGAAGTAGCGTTGTTCGATCGTCTCGACCGCAAGTTCATTGATCGAGAAATCCATGATCTCGGGATCGCGCATGTAGCGTGTCGCGAGCTTCTGCACCGGCGGAGGCACCGTGGCCGACAGCAGCAGCGTCTGCCGGCTCTCCGGACAGCGACGAAGGATCTTCTCGATGTCCGGGCGGAAGCCGATGTCGAGCATCCGGTCGGCCTCGTCGAGCGTCACGAACTCGAGCGCCGAGAACGAGAGCGTGCCGCGGCTCATATGGTCGAGCACACGGCCCGGCGTGCCGACCACGACGGCGGGGTGCTTGGCCAGCTTGTCGATCTGGCCCTTGATGGGCTTGCCGCCGTAGACGGCCACGCAGTGGATCTTCGATCCGTGGGCGAGTTTCTCGAACTCGTCCTTGACCTGCACCGCGAGTTCACGGGTGGGCACCAGCACCAGCGCGCGGGGCCCGCCGCCCCGGCCCGGGGTGAGCATGCGTTCGAGGATTGGGAGAACGAACGACGCCGTCTTGCCGGTACCCGTGCGAGCCTGGCCGAGCACGTCGACGCCCGCCAAAGCCCGCGGAATCAGCCCTGCCTGCACCGGCGTGGGCGTGGTGTAGCCCGCCCGATCGACGGCGGCGAGGATCGCCGCGGAGAGCCCCAGGGTGTGAAACGTGCCCGTCGCCTGCGGGGCGTTACCGCCCGTCGCCCCGGCCGGAGCACCCGACTCCGCCGGGTGACCTGCCCTGTTGTCCATGAACACTCGTTGCCTCGTTGCTTGCTCGAAACGTCGTCCGCATCGCCCGCGGGGCGTCCTGATGCCCACGACGGAAGGCCTGCCGCAGCCCCGTGGCTGACGCCGGCACAGCGGCTGGCGGCGTTTGAGAAAGCCGCCCCATCGATGCTGGAACCGTACCACGCCGCACCCCGGGCGGCAAACAAAACGGTCGCTGCCGCCGCCGAACCGCTGCTTTTGCCCAGCCCGACGCCTCACGATGGCCGCTGCGCGGCGCCCGAGGCCTCACGGCCTTCGGCTCCAACGGCTGAACGACCCGCGAGGGGCTGCCCGTGCCCGGGAGCCGGCGTTGCTCGGGCACCGATGCGATGAAGTCGCATTGGTCGGCGGAGGCATGGATGCCGAAGCGCAGTCAGCATCGAGTGAGCGAAGCCCCGGAGGGCGGAGCGAACGTCCGGCGGCGGGCATGGGCAGCCCCTCGCGTGCGGCACCGGCGACGCTGTCCCCATCGCTTACGCGATTGGGATTCCATGAGAGCCACGTGGCCCCGCGTCGCTCACAAGAGTGGGTTTCCCGGGAGTGTCAGCGGTCGAAGAGCTTCTTGATGGCCCAGACCGTCGCCGCCCGGCCCGCACGGGCAATCGACCGCGTCAGCGGAATGCTCTTGGGGCATACGGCCACGCAGTTCTGCGCGTTACCGCACATCTGGATGCCACCCTGCCGCGTCACGGCTTCCATTCGCTCGTCGGCGATCATGCGGCCGGTGGGATGCGAGTTGAACAGCATCGCCTGGCTGATGGCATGGGCGCCGACGAAGCCCGCGTCGAACGCCTCGCGCCGCCGCTTCTCGAAGTCGGCCTCCGACTCGTCGTCACGAGGCACGACCTCCACCTTCGTGTACTGCGGGCACGCCTCCAGGCAGCAGCCGCAGCTCATGCACTCCGAGAGCGGGTAGGCATCCTCCTGCTCCTCCGGCGAGATCCGCGGACCGGGCCCGAGGTCGTAGGAACCCTCGACCGGCACCCAGGCCTTCACCTTCTGGAGGCCGCGAAACAGGCGGCGACGATCGACGACGAGATCACGAACCACCGGAAACTTCGTCATCGGCCGCAACTCGATTTCATCGCCGTCTTCCGCGAGAAGCCGGTCGACGAGCGCCGAGCAGGCCATGCGGGCACGGCCATTGATCAGCATGGTGCAGGAGCCGCAGACCTCCTCGAGACAGTTGCAGTCCCACGCCACCGGCGCCACCTTGCGGCCATCCTGCGACCGGGCCTGTGCCGCGATCTTCTGCAGGATGCTGATCACGTTCATGTTGGGCTCGTAGGGCACATCGAACCGTTCCCAGTAGCTCTCGCCACCGGCCACGTCCTGCCGCAGCACCCGCACGCGAACGATCGTCCGCTCCGGCGCGTGGCTGTCGCCACCGTGCCCCTGCACGAGTTCCGCCGCCGACTCAGCTGCCTTGATCATGTCGCCCTCCGTCGTGGTCCACTTCAGATTCAGGATCCGGCCCCGACCGGCCGCGGCGCAGCGGGGGCTTTTGCCGACCGCTGCTTCCACACCTCCTCGATCGAGTCCGCTCCCACCAGGCCATAGAGCCTCGGCCGCGGGGGAATCAGCGACGTGTCGATGTCCTGGTAGGAGATCTCGGGGTCGCCATTCGCGCCACAGGTGGCGATCGTCGACTTGAGCCACCTGCGGGTGTTCGCCTCGAACGCGTCGCACCACTGTTCCGCCTCCCGGCGACGGCCTTCCGCGTCGGTCGCCTTCAGGCCGGGCATGGCGAAGGCGGGCTTGAAATGGGCGCCACGACACTCGTCCCGGAGCAACGCGCCCTTGAGGATCAACTTGGCGATGGGAAACATGTCGCCGAGCGCCTTGGTGAACACGACGTTCTGGTTCGTCCAGTTGCCGGAGTCCGACACGGCACACCGCTTCCAGCGCTCCGCCATCCGGCAGACGTCCTCGTAGGCAGGCTCTAGTTGCTCGTTGCGGCGGACCACGGTCGCGACGCGGGTCATCAGGTTGCCGAGTTCCTGGTGCAGCGCATAGGGATTTTCGTCGCCAGCCGTCCGGGCCAGCAGGGCGCGGTGCCGCTCCTCGTGACGCCGGATCTCGGCGTCGAAGAGCCTGGCGGCATCCGCCCGCCCGGCCGACGCGCCGCACACGTTGACGAGCGTGGGGGCGACGAAGAGCCCGCTGAAGATGCACGACAGCAGCGAGTTGGCCCCCAGCCGGTTGGCACCGTGATACTGGTAGTCGCACTCGCCGATGGCGTAGAGGCCCGGGATGCTCGTCTGCTGGTTCCGCTCGGCCCCCTCGACCATGCCGCCGGTCGCACTCCGCTCGTAGTCGACCCAGAGGCCGCCCATCGAGTAGTGCACCGCCGGGAAGATCTTCATCGGCGTCACCCGGGGATCGACCCCCTGGAACTTCTCGTAGATTTCCAGGATCCCGCCGAGCTTGCGGTCGAGCGTTTCCCGGGGGATGTGGGTGAGGTCGAGGTAGACGCAGAGCCGGTCCTTCTCCACCGACAGCCCATCGGTGGTGCAGATGTCGAAGATCTCGCGGGTGGCGATGTCACGGGGCACGAGATTGCCGTACTTCGGATACCGCTCCTCGAGGAAGTAGTACCGCTCGGCCTCGGGAATGCTGCGCGGATCGCGGGAATCCTGCGGCGCCCGTGGCACCCAGACGCGGCCGCCCTCGCCGCGGGCGCTTTCGCTCATGAGCCGCAGCTTGTCGGCGCCGGGGATGGCGGTCGGATGCACCTGGATGAACTCGCCGTTGCCGTAGCAGGCGCCGGCCTGATAGGCGCGGCTCACGGCGCTGCCGGTGCAGACCATCGACATCGTCGAGCGTCCGTAGATCAGCCCGTTGCCGCCGGTCGCGAGCACCACCGCGTCGGCCGGAAAGGCGCGAAACTGCATGGTCACGAGATCCTGGCAGACCGCGCCCCGGCAGCGGCCCGACTCGTCGAGCACGGGCCCGAGGAAGTCCCAGAACTCCCACTTCTTCACCTTCCCCTCCACCTCCCAGCGACGAACCTGCTCGTCGAGGGCGTAGAGGAGCTGCTGGCCGGTGGTGGCTCCCGCGAAGGCGGTCCGCTTGTAGAGGGTGCCGCCGAATCGCCGTTGGTCACGAAAGCCCTCGGAGGTGCGGTTGAAGGGCACCCCCAGGCGGTCCATGAGGTCGATGATCCTCGGCCCCCACTCCGCCATCTCTTTCACGGGAGGCTGGTGCTGCAGGAAGTCGCCGCCGTAGACCGTGTCGTCGAAGTGCTTCCACTCGCTGTCGCCCTGCTGCCGCGTCAGGGCGTTGACGCTGTTGATGCCCCCCTGGGCGCAGACGCTGTGCGACCGTTTGACCGGCACCAGGCTGACCAGGTCGACGTCGACCCCGAGTTCCGCGAGCCGCATGGTGGCCGCCAGCCCCGCCAGACCGCCGCCGACGACGAGAACCCGAGAGTGAGCCATGGCTGTGAACTTCCTGCGTGGGTGTCAGTGGGCCGGGGCCGGAATCGGCGTGGGCGCGACGGCGGATCCCGGCACGACGAGCGCACGCTTCTGCTTCTCGGACCAGGTCTCGGCCTCGCGGGCCTTGCCGATGTCGAGGCCCCGCATGCCGCCGAGGGCGCCGAGCCCGGCAGCCGCGAGCCCCAGCCCCACGACGATGCTCACGACGTTGGCCCGGCGCATCGCCGCCGGGCTCGTCCACAGGCCCCACGTGATGCCCAGCGTCCAGAGGCCGTTCGAGAAGTGAAACACCGTCGAGAGCACGCCGACCGCGTAGAGGATGGCCACCAGCGTCGGTTGCAGGGCCTCCGCTGCCGAACTGGCGGCACGGTGGGGATCGAACCGGCCGCCGCCGAATGGCTGGCCCAGCCAGTGAAGCTGCATGACGTGCCACACGATGAACGCGAACGCAATCATCCCGGTCGCACGCTGGAGCGTGTACCGCACGTTGCCCACGTACGGATAGGACCCGACGTTGGGCAGCCCGTTGGCGATGATCACGAAGCCAACGGCCGCATGAAACAGCATCGGCAGGAAGATGAAGGCCCACTCGATCGGCACCAGCAGCGGCCCGAGCGAGTGGATCATGTCGACCCGCGACTGGAACGTACGACCGTCGTCGCCCGCCAGGATCGACGCGTTGGTGAGCAGGTGGACGACGAGAAACGCGCCCACCGGGATCAGCCCGGCGAGGGAGAACAGGCGGTAGATCAGAAACTGGTGACGTTCCAGGAACGACGACGAAGACTCGCTCACTGTCGGCCTCGGCGGGCGGGAGCTGCCGCGGTGGGAATGACTGGCCTGACTCCGGCGGCGAACGCGAAGCGGCCCGGTTGACCCGAGGGAGTATAGAAGCGACGCTCCTCGCGACAACGGCCGGCGGCGATTTGGCGGGGGCGAACGACGGTTTTATACTGCGGGGAGGTTCGCGATGGTGATGGCTACGGAGGGTGGCTGGTGTCCGATTCCGACGATGATGCGGCCGAGGTTCCGGCGGCCAGGCGTCGGAATCACGACGTTGTCGAGCACCTTCCCGACGGTGCCGCCGTCATCGAACGCGGCCACGTGGTCGAATGGGCCAACGAGCGACTCACGGGCTGGTGCGGCCAGGGTGACCTCCGCGGCCGCGAGTTCCTCGAGGTGCTCACCGGCTGGCAGGCGAACCAGCGGCCGGCCGAGGTCGAGAACTTTGCGGCCACCCTGCTCGCCGGCCGTCCGGGCAGCGGCATCCTGCGGACGGCTGGCAACCGGTTCTTCGCCGTGCATGCCTCCGATCCGTTCGATGGGGCCGAACCCGCCGGCCCCCGCACGGTCGTCACCGTCCGCGACGTGACGCAGACGATTCTCGAGCAGCAGAAGCGGGCGGCGATTCACGCCGCCGGCCAGACGCTCGCCGACCTCTCGCCCGCCGAACTGGCCGACATGACGATCGGCGAGCGGATCGAGCTCCTCAAGAGCAACATCATCCATTATTCGAAAGACCTGCTGCAGTTCGACGTGCTCGAAATCCGCCTGCTCGACCGGCAGACCGGCCGGCTCGAACCGCTCCTCGCCGAGGGCATGCAACCGGAGGCGGAAGCCCGCATCCTCTACGCGAGGCCCGAACACAACGGCGTCACAGGCTACGTGGCGGCGACAGGCCGCAGTTACTGGTGCAGCGACACGACGAAGGATCCGCTCTACCTCGAGGGCTGCAAAGGAGCCAAGAGTTCGATCACGGTGCCGCTGATGCTGCACGACCAGGTGATCGGCACCTTCAACGTCGAGAGCCCCGAGCCCGGGGGTTTCGACACCACCGACCTGCAGTTCCTGGAAATCTTCTCCCGGGACGTCGCGGCCGCGTTGAACACGCTCGAACTCCTCGTCGCCGAAAAGGCCTCGACGGCGGCGGAGAGCATCGAGGCGATCCACGGCGCCGTGGCCCTGCCGGTCGACGACATCCTCAACGACGCGGTCAGCGTCATGGAGCGGTACATCGGCCATGACGCCGATGTGGTGGAACGGTTGCAGCGAATCCTCAAAAATGCCCGCGACATCAAGCAGGTGATCCAGCGGGTTGGCGAAAAGATGGCACCCTCGGCCGCGCACACCCAGCGGCGGCAGGCGGAGCGGCGGCGGGCCCTCGTCGGCCGACGCGTGCTCGTGGTCGATTCCGACGAACAGGTGCGGCAGGCGGCCCACTCGCTGCTCGAACGGTCGGGCTGCACCATCGAAACCGCCCGCGACGGCGCGGAGGCCGCATCGATGGTGCGGGCCTGCAGGTCGGAGGCCTACGACGTGATCATCTCCGACATCCGGCTTCCCGACATGAGCGGCTACCAGCTGCTCCTGCGGCTGCAGGAACTGATCGATCCGGTGCCGCTCGTGCTCATGACGGGATTCGGCTACGACCCCGGACATTCGATCGTGAAGGCCAGGCAGGCGGGAATCGACCTCGTGCTCTTCAAGCCCTTCCGCGTCGACCAACTGCTCGACACGGTCGAAAAGGCAGTGGTGCGGCGGCAGGCACAGCACGCCGGCTCCTCCGATCCCTCGACGACGGCCTGATCCGGCCCGTTCGCCGTCGCCGGCGCACCGCGTCGCCCGAGACCGCCTCTTTTTCCCGGCTTTTCACGGGCCGACGTGGGCTTGACCCGTGTCGGGCGGGGCAGGTACTCCTCCCCCATCTCCATTGGTGCCCCGCGCAAGGAATGTCCGCATGCCACGCCCCCGCCCCACGCGATTCGATGTCGGCCGCGGCCGACGCCGACCGGACGTCCTGCGCGTTTGGCTCGTCGCCATGGCCTGCCTCCTGGCCTGTGCCTGGGGATCGGAAACGGCCCGCGCCGAAGATCCGCCTCACCCGGGGGAACCCGCCGCGAACGGTCAGCGGGCTGCACGCCAGATGATCGAAGACGCGATCGCCAAGGCCGCGTCCCAGGGCGACCAGGCCGCCCCGGCCACGGCCGCGGACCCGCTGCCCGACAACCTGCAGATCGCCCGCATCTCGGCGGAGGTGGCGGCCAAGCAACTCGAGGCCAAGCGGCTGGCGCAGAAGTCGCCGGCCGACGCCCTCGACCTGCTCGAAGCGACCGCGACCTCGCTCGCGGGCCAGCCGCTCCCCGACGACACGCGCACCCAGATGCTGCGTCGCATCGAGCGCACGCGCCGCGACATCGAGGAATCCACGGGCCGGCGCCGCGCCGAACTCGCCCTCGAAAAGCAGGCCGCGCAGGTCGAGTCCCAGATCGACCGGGAGCGCACGCAGAAGGTCGAGGTCGACCAGCGGATCGCGATGCTGATCGAGGAATACAACACCCTCGTCGACGAACGACGGTTTCCCGAGGCGGAGGCGATCGCCAAGAAGGCGGGCCAACTGGCCCCCGACAACGCGGTCGTGCGGCAGTTGCTGGCGCAGAGCCGCATGATCCGGCGGCTCGACACGCAGCGGTCGATCGACGGAGAGCGGCAGGCCGGATTCCTCGACGTGGTCGAGGACACGGAGGCGTCGGCAGCCCCGTTCGCGGGCCCCATCAAGTTCCCGGAGACGAAGGACTGGCAGGATCTGACGAAGTCGCGGTCGCAGCGGCTCGCCGAAGGCCGCTCGCGGGCCACTGCCGCCGAGGTCGCGATCCACAAGAAACTCGATTCGCAGGTGAAGCCCGCCTTCCGCGACCAGCCGCTTGCGGCTGCGATCGAGGCGCTGGCCAAGCAGGCCGACGTGGCGATCCACCTCGACCTGGTCGGGCTCGACCAGGAGGCGGTGCGGAGCGACACCCCGGTGACGCTGGCCCTCGACCAGCCGATCTCGCTGAAAAGCGCCCTCAAGCTCCTGCTCGAACCGCTGCATCTCGCCTACGTCGTCAAGGACGAGGTGCTGAAGGTGACGAGCCCGCGGCTCGTGAAGGGTGAGGTCTACGCGGTCACCTATCCTGTCGCCGACCTCGTGCTCCCGATTCCGAACTTTTCATCCGACGGCCTCGGCATCACGGGGGCGCTCCGCGACGGCTACTCGCAGGTCGCCCTGCGGAACAGCCTCGCCGTGCAGGTCGGACCGCCACCGGTCGGGGTGAACGCAGTTCCGCCGCGGGCGGCCGCCGACGCCTCGCTCGACGCGGCGGCGCTCGCCCAGCTGCAACTTGGCGGAGGTGGGCCCCCGGTGACGGGGTCGACGCCGTCGATCCCCTTCGGCCCGCCATCGATCGGTGGTGGCCAACAGAACTTCCAGCCGCTCATCGACCTGATCCAGAGCACCGTCGCCCCTGACACCTGGGACACCACCGGCGGCCCGGGCGCGATCCGGCCGTTCGAGACCAACCTCAGCCTGGTCGTGAGCCAGACCCAGGAGGTGCACGAGGAGATCGCCAACCTGCTGGAGCAGCTGCGGCGGCTGCAGGACCTGCAGGTCACGATCGAAGTGCGGTTCATCACGCTGGCCGACACCTTCTTCGAGCGGATCGGCGTCGACTTCGACTTCAACATCCAGACGAATGTCAACGAGCCGCTCAACATGACGGCGATCCCCACGCAGAACAACGGTTCCCAGTCGCCCTTCGCCCGGGGCATCAACGCCTCGCCCGGCGGACGTTCCCAGACCATCGGCCTCGACAACACCGGCAACCCCGGCGTGGCCCTCTCCCCCTTCTCGGGCGTCGTCACGGGCACCGGCGGTGGCGTAGTGACCGGCACGAGCGGCATCCAGAACCGACGCAACTTCTATTCGATCCCCTTCCGGCAAAACAGCTTCGGCAGCGCCACGGTGCCCTCGCTGCCGGGCCTGCCCGATCCGGCGACGAGCGCCGCCAACTTCGGCTTCGCGATCCTCTCCGACATCGAGGCCTACTTCCTCATCCAGGCGGCGCAGGGCAACACGCGGTCGAACGTGATGCAGGCCCCGAAGGTGACGCTCTTCAACGGGCAGCAGGCCTTCGTGTCGGACACCCGCCAGCGGCCGTTCGTGACGGCCGTGGTGCCGGTCGTGGGTGATTTCTCGGCCGCCCAGCAGCCGGTGATCACCGTGCTCAACGAGGGCACGGCCGTCAACGTGCAGGCGGTCGTGTCCAACGACCGGCGGTTCGTGCGGCTCACGCTGGTTCCCTTCTTCTCGCAGATCGGTCGTGTCGAGGAGTTCCAGTTCGAGGGGTCGCGGTCGACGAAGTCGAAGAGCAGCGACGAGAAGAGCGGCGCCGACGTGAAGGTGCCTGGGGCCGACGGCCTCGTGGGCCTCACCAACGGCGCGGCATCCAGCGGCGAACTCGAACTGCAGTCCAACGGCACCACGATCCAGCTGCCGGAGTTTCTCTTCACGACCGTCACCACGACCGTGAGCGTGCCCGATGGCGGCACGGTGCTGCTCGGCGGCATCAAGCGGCTTCGAGAGGGACGCAACGAGTTCGGCGTGCCGATCCTTTCCAAGATCCCCTACATCAACCGCCTCTTCAAGAATGTCGGCCTGGGCCGCACCACCGACAGCCTGATGCTGATGGTCACGCCGCGGATCATCATCCAGGAAGAGGAGGAGGAGAAACTCCTTGGCACGAGCCGGCCATGACGACGCGGGGAGCGGCTGGCTGCTCGCCGGCAGCCTGCTCGGTGCGGCCGCCGTCGCCGGCGGAGCCTTCGGAGCCCACGGTCTGGCCGACGTGCTGGCCGCCGCAGGCCATGCCGACACCTGGGAAACCGGGGCCCGCTATGCGATGCACCACGCGCTGGCGCTCGTCGCCGTCGGGCTGCGGGGGGCGAGCCGCGGTTCGTCTGCCACGCTCAACGCCGCGGGCTGGTGCTTTCTCGCCGGCACGCTGATCTTCAGCGGATGCCTCGCGGCCCTCTCCCTGACGGGGCTCAGGGTCTTGGGGGCCATCGTGCCGATCGGTGGCACGCTGCTGATCGTCGGGTGGCTCTGCCTGGCCCGCGATGCAGCTGCCGCGGCCGCTCAGAGCGGTTCCGCCTCGGCCTGCTGATCCCTCTGCTCCGCGGCGTTCTCGCCCGCGGCCGCCTCATTCTCCATCTGCTGGTCGACCTGCTCCGGAACGTCTTCCGCGGCGGCACCGGCCTCTTCCCTCTGCTGGTCGACCTGCTCGGCAACGTCCTCGGCCGGCGTCTCCTCCCGTTCGGGTGCCAGTTCCTCCGTGGGTTCCTCGGCGGGCATCGGCTCGGCACGCTCCTCGGCAGGCTGCACCTCCTCGAAGGGATTGGCCGTGTCCGCCGCTGCTTCAGACCTCGGTCGCCTCGTTCGTTGCACCTCCGGCGCCGCCCGCTCGACGTCCAGGTAGCGAAGCGTGGAGCGACGCCGGTTGTCCTGCACCAGTGCCACGCGGGCCCGCGCCCGATGCCGCTCCAGTTTCACCCGATCGTGCCCCTGGATCCGCTCGAGCGACCGGGCGATCGGCCATGAACCGGTGCCCTCGGCCTCCCGCGTGGACCCCGTCGAGAAATCGGCTTCCGACTCGTCGAACCGACCCAGCTTCAGCGCCGCAAGCCCGCGAAAGTAGTAGACGCGGGGGTCCGTGCTGCCCGCCTCGATCACGTTGCTGAGATCCTCGTACGACCGTTGGTAGTCGCCCGCGAAGTAGGCATGCACGGCGTCGCCGTAGGTGGCGGCGAGCGGCAGGCTCTCGATCGTCGGAGCGGCCTCGCCCCTCTGCGGCACGATGACCGCCGTCACCGCCGCGATCGCGAACGGCAACGCCACACCCCGCCACACCCCGCCACGACCCCTGTCACCCATGGATCTCTCGCTCCCGCGCGTCGCTTGACCAGCTGCCTCGACGAACCCCCGCCTCAGCGGTTATCGACCGACTCCGCCCGCCCGGGACGGCATCTCCGGACCGGAACGGCACAATCGCCACGACCCTCGTCTCACGGCGGCCGCAAGGTCCGCCCGTCCCCGACAGCCCCCCGGGCCGCGGCGTGACGTCGAAAGGTCGCCTCGTCGAGAAATACCCCCGACCGCACGAGCTGCAGCATCACGGGCTGGCCGGGCCAGCCGAACGCCTCGAGCAGGAGATCGAACTCCCGTGGCGGACAGCTGCCCTTCATGTCGACGAGCTGGACCCGCCCGGCGCGATCGAACGCGTTGCCGTCGACCTGCCACCAGACGTCGGAATCGTGCGGGCTCGTCCACACGAACGAACCATCGGGCTCGACATAGAGCCGCGGCAGTGCACCGAGCCGGTCGAGCGCCGCGTCGAAGCCCACTGCCAGCGGCGTTGCCAGCGACTCCCGCGGCACCCGCAGCGTGGACCAGGTTCCCCAGGCATCGGTGAACGCCTCACCGGCATCCGCATCGGCGGGCTGCGGATGGAGGGTGGCATCGAACGCGTAGATCGTGGCTGGCGTGGTCACGCGTCGCTCCCGTCGACTGTCCGATCGTGTCACCGTGGCGGAGCGACGCTCTCGCGGACCCACGCCGCATAGGCCGCCGACGCGGCCACGTCCGTCACGATCAGCTGCGGGATCTCGTAGTCGTGGAGGCCCGCGATCGCCACGAGGCACTCGGCCCGGCGATCGGCCGTGGTCTTGCAGACACACCGCCACTCCTCCGCCGTCTCGACCACGCCGTGCCACCGGTAGGTGCTGCGCACCGGGCCGTCGATCTGCACGCACGCGGCCAGCCGTCGCTCCACCAGGCGTTCGGCACAGGCGTCGGCCGCCTCGCGGCGACCGAACGTCGTGCTGATCTCGACGATCGGCTCGGTCGTGGCGGCGTCGACCATCGGAGGCATCCGCGGAGGGCGTGAAACGAGGCCCCTCATCATGCCGCATCGACGATCGCGTTGCCATCGACGCGACCACATCCCGTCGCCCCGACCGTAATGACCGGCTCGCGGGGCTCGCGTCCAACGAGGGCCGTCAGGCGGATGCCCTCGGCGTCCGGGGACACGGCCACCACCGGCGGCCCCTGACCGTCAGCCGGCCGCCAGGCATGGGTCGCCACCGTGCGCGGCGTCGGCGGACAGCGGACTGCAAGCCGCTCGAGCCCGGGCGGCCCACCGCCCGGGCCCTCCCCCGCCGCCGCGAACGCCAGCCATCCCGCAAGCGCGTCGACGGCGTCGAACTCGGCCTCGCAGGAGGGCACGCTCCGCCGTGCCTGCATCGCCCAGCGATCGACGCACCTCCGCCAGACGGCGTCGAGCCGCGGGCCCGCGTCGGCGATGTCCGCTCCATGCAGCCCGCGCCGCCATGCGGTGAGCACCGCCGGGATCTCGACCGCCCGCGCGGCCGCCAGCGACCGCACGAGTCGCGTTGCCACGGGACCGATCGCGTCATGCACCGCGACCGCAAAAGGGGCGACCAGATCCACCGCGACACTCTCGGCAAGCGTGGGCGGCCTCTCGGCGGGCCGGCGACAGGTCACGGATTCCGGCCGGTGGCATGCCGGATCACGATCATGGCCGTGACGGATCGTCACGTGGTCGTGATCCCAGGCTTCGCCGACGGCGATCGGCAGCCGCGCGGGGCGGGCCATGCCGGACAACCGTTCGTCGCGGTCGCCGGCGAGCACCGTCACCCGCACGGCAACGCGGGCGGTCGTCAGCGCGGGTCGACCGCGGTGGTCCGGCGCCGGCACCTCGAGGCCCCTCCGCCCCCAACGGGCCAACTGCCCGAGGAGCCGGCGGCCCGAGCGGATCGAGCGGAGGGCGATGCGGCGTACGATCTCCTCGGTCGCGGCTCCGCCATGCCACGGACGATGACGGCCGCACCACTCGGCCGAAACGAGCCAGTCGAAGGCATCGCCGGCGACGACGAGATCGACGAGATCGACCGGCCGGTACGATCCATCCTGCCGAAACCCCGCCCGGCCCACGGCTCGGCGGACGGCCGTGATCAGCCGGGGCTGCCAGCCAGCCGCGGGCCGAACGAGCGTGCCGTCGGTGATTCCCCAGTTGGCCGTGACGACGAGCATGCCTGCCTCCCGGAGGAGGTCATCGTCAGCCGTCGACCGCCGGATTCAGGGCCGGACCGTCATCCCGGCCTGCCGGCACCGTTCCACCGGTCGTACCGGTCATACGGCCCCGGCTGCCCGTTCAGGGCTCCAGAAAGCTGGTCTGGCAGGTCTTCTCGATGGTGCCGTCGAGATCCGTGCTCGACAGGATCGCCGAGGCACGGCCGGTGCCCCCGATCGGCAGTCGGTAGGTGACCTCGAACGACCGCTGCCCGCCGGGTGGTATCGGCTGGATCGGGTCGAACGAGACCCGCGAGTCGTCGATGCGGACGCGGGACGCCGTGCGATCCGAATCGAGACGGGCCTGGTCGGGGAGGAGCACGACGAGGTCGAGACGCCCGGTCGGCTCGGTGCCGCCGTTGGTCACGGTGCAGACCAGCGTCGTCGTGTCACCGGGACGGACCGGGTCGTCGAGGTCGGCCAGCGACATCCGCAGGCCGGCCTCGGAAGGCGTGCGGACCCGCGGCCGCGGCGTGGTCGACGAAATCATCACGCAGGCCTCGTCGGCGACCATCGCTCCGCCGCCGAACCCGCCGAGCACGGCCCGCACGCACGAGCGGGTCGCGGGCGAATCACGGAAGACGCCGGCCGGCGCCTTCGCCCGCAGGTTGATCTGCCGCTTCAACTGCCCGCCCGGCTCGATCGCGGGGAGGTTCCAGGACACCTTCGACGACACGAGGTTGTAGCCGTCCGAGGCTTCAAGCGGCGAGAGGTGGTCGTCCCACGAAAACTCGAGCGTGGTCGCCGGCGAGGCTCCCGTTCCCTTGTTCTTCACCGTGGCCACGTACTCGACGACGCCGTCGGAGAGCGCCTCGGCCGGACCCGTCAGATCGAGTTCGAGCGCCGGTGCGGCGGGTACGACGGCCGTTGTCGAGGCGGCAGGCACCGGCACGGGCACCGGCGCGATCGTCGCCGGCGCGGGCGTGGCGGCGAGCGGCGGTGGCGTGGTGGCCACGGGCGGGACGACCCGCGGTGCGGCCGCCGTGGCGGCCGGCTGCACCTCGAGGCAGTGGGTCGCGCCACCGACGAAGACGTGCGCCGGATCGAGGATCTCGACGCGATGGCACTGCCGCCCCGGCTCGTCGAGCAGGAAGTCGAGCGTCAGCCGCCGGGCGGTGCCCGGCATGAGGTCGATGGTGCCCTTCTGCTCGATCGGGCTCGCCGAGGCGTCGTGGTGAAACCCCTTGTCGAAGTAGTCGATCACCCGCAGCTTCTGCAGCGGCCTGCCGGACCGGTTGACGAGCTCCACCTCGAAACTCGCCCGCTCGCCGACGCGGCCCACCAGCGGCCCCGTGATCGACACCAGCACGGCATCCTCCGCCCACGCGGCCACCGGCAGGCACACGGCGGCAGCCGCCACGGCCATGCTTCGGAGTTGCGCTCGCCACGAGCCCGTCATCAGACATGCCTCCCGGGTCAGCCCGGACGCTTCCCGGGCGGGCCAAGGCTACCATGCCCCGCCAGCCAGCGTGAACGCCGAAACACACCCCATCCCGCAGCCGGCCACCGCCCGGCGGGACTGTCAGGTCTCGGCCCGATGGCGGACGATGTCGCCCTCGACCATGTAGACCACGTCCTCGGCGATGTTGGTCGCCATGTCGGCGATCCGCTCGATGTGCTTCGACACCGAGTTGATCCGCAGCAGGTTCTCGACGTTCTCCGGGTCGTCCTTGATGCCCTGCAGCACCCGCCGCTGGATCCGCTGACGGGCCTCGTCGACGATGTCGTCCTCCTCGCGAACCTGGCGGGCCAGGGCGGGATCCCGCTTGACGACCGCATCGAGGCACTGCCGCACCATCTCCTGCGCCTGGGTGGCCATCGTGCGGATCTCCGGCGGCAGGTCGTAGGGGCTTCCCCCCTGCAACTGCGTGACCCGCTTGGCGATGTTGCGGGCCAGGTCGCCCATGCGTTCAAGGTCGTTGTTGATCTTCAGCACCGACACCACGAACCGCAGGTCGGCCGCCACGGGCTGGTAGAGGGCGAGGATCTTCAGGCACTCCTCCTCCACCTCGACCTCCATCGCGTCGATCTCGGTGTCGCTGGCGATCACGCGTTGGGCGAGTGCGGAATCGCGATTGATCAGCGCGGTGATCGACTTCGAGATGGCCTCCTCGACGAGTGTGCCGACCCTCAGGATCCGTTCCTTGAGGCTCTCGATCTGGCGTTCGATGTGTTTGGTCATGGGCGTGGGGATCAGCCGAAGCGGCCGGTCACGTAGGCCTCCGTCTCGCGGAGCACGGGCTTGGTGAAGATGTCGGTGGTGGCACCGTACTCGATGAGCCGCCCGAGGTACATGAAGGCGGTGTAGTCGCTCGAGCGGCTGGCCTGCTGCATGTTGTGCGTGACGATGAGCACCGAATAGCGGCCTCGCAGCTCCTGGATCAGATCCTCCACCTTGCCGGTCGCGATCGGGTCGAGGGCGGAACAGGGCTCGTCGAGCAGAAGCACCTCGGGCTCGGCGGCGATCGCCCGGGCGATGCAGAGCCGCTGCTGCTGTCCGCCGGAGAGCCCCAGGGCGCTGTCCTGGAGCCGGTCCTTCACCTCGTCCCAGAGGGCGGCCCCGCGGAGGCTCATTTCGCAGACCTCGTCGAGCACGCCCCGGTTCGTCTCGCCGTCGATGCGCAGGGAATAGACCACGTTCTCGTAGATGCTCATCGGAAACGGGTTGGGCTTCTGGAACACCATGCCCATCCGCTTCCGCAGCTCGATCACGTCGATCCGCGGGTCGTAGATGGAGTCGCCGTTGAGCCGCATGTCGCCGGTGATCCGCACGCCCTGCACGAGGTCGTTGAGGCGGTTGACGCTACGCAGCAGCGTCGACTTGCCACAGCCGCTCGGGCCGACGAGGGCCGTCACCTTGTTGAGCGGGATGGGGAGCGTGATGCGGTGGAGCGCCTGCTTGGCCCCGTACCAGAGATTGAAGCGGTCGATCTCGAGCACCGGCGGCTCGGCGAGCACGCTGTCGTGCACCTCCGCCTCCACCTCCAGCCCGGCGGCGACGGCCAGCAGCCGATCCTGCGGCGGCGCGGCCCCGGACCGTTCCGGGGCGGTGTCTCGCGGCGTTCCCTCGACCGACTGCATGCTCTTCCTCGTACTCGCTGGAGGCCGCGGTGGCGGCGACGTCGAATCGTACACCACGAATCTCAGAACTGCTGCGCGACGTAGCGGCGCCGCAGCCGCGACCGCATCCAGATGGCCGCCACGTTGAGCAGGGCGATGATCGCCACCAGCAGGAACGTGATCGTGAACACCATCGGCCGGGCCGCCTGGCTGTCGGGGCTCTGGAAGCCGACGTCGTAGATCAGGTAGGCGAGGTGCATGAACTCCCGCTCCGGATGGACGAAGGGAAAACTGCCGTCGACCGGCAGTTCGAGCGCCAACTTCTTCACGCCCACCAGCATCAGCGGCGCCACTTCGCCCGCCCCACGGGCCATCGCGAGAATCAGGCCGGTCATGATCCCCGGCAGGGCCCGCGGGAGCACGATCCGGCGGATCGTCTGCCATTTGCCCGCGCCGCAGGCATACGAGCCCTCGCGCATCGAGTTGGGAACCGCCGAGAGGGCTTCCTCGGTGGCCACGATCACCACCGGCAGCGTGAGCAGCGCGAGGGTGAGCGAGGCCCAGAGCAGGCCGCCCGTGCCGAAGGTGGGCTGGCCGTCGGCCACCAGGCTCGCCTTGAAGAAGAGCTCGTCGATGCCGGCCCCCACGCCATAGCAGAAGAAGCCGAGGCCGAACGCCCCGTAGACGATGCTGGGCACGCCGGCGAGGTTGTTGATCGCCACCCGCACGAAGGCGGTGATCGGCCCGCGGCCGGCGTACTCCCGCAGATAGAGCGCGGCCAGCACACCGAAGGGCGCGACGAACAGCGCCATGATCAGCGTCATCGTCACCGTGCCCCAGATGGCCGGAAACACGCCGCCGGCACTGTTGGCCTCGCGGGGATCGTCGGCGAGAAACTCGCCCCACCGGGAGGCGTAGACCCCGAGACTGCCGAGGGCCGAAAGCCTGTTCGGCTGCCAGGCCCGCACGATCGCATGCACCGGCACGGCCACAAGCCGGCCTGAAGCGGTCTCGAACTCCAGCCGCCAGGCCTCGTTCGCCCGCCGAAGCTCGGAGGTCTCCTCGTCAAGCGTTCGTTCCCGCCGGCCGATCTCCTCGGCGAGGGCCCGCTCCCGCATCTCCGCAGCGGTCACTTCGGGGCTGCCGCCGCCGTGGTCGAGGTGGGCCTGTACCACCGCGAGCCGCGCGGCCCGCAGCCGCCGCTGCAGGTCGCCCCGGGCGTGCTTGTCGATGTGCAGGCCGCGGCGATGCCGCGCCCGGGCCGTGGGATGCTCCCGCTCGAAGGCCCGCCAGGCCTCGGCCGGCCCCTCCGCCACCGTCTCGTCGCCATGGAGCAGCCGCCGCGGCACCGCATGCAGCCGTCCGGCCTCCAGCCGCTCCACGACGGTCGCCCACTCCGGCCGCGACGTCTCCGAGATCAACGGCTCGTCGATCCACTCGTACTGCGATCCCGTCTCCTCGGCCTGACCCGTCCGCACGAGCCGCCGCGCCGGATGGCCGACGGCCACCGCGGTGGCGGGTTCGGCCTGCTCACGGTCGGTCATCTCGCCAAGCAGCGTCCGGCCATCCGCGAGGCGGATCTGTTCGAGAGGGACCGGCCAGAAGGTGGCCGCGCCACGGACGGCGATGAAGCCGAGCAGCCCCACGATCATCACCACCGAGAGCACGAGCGACGTGCCCGTCAGCCAGATCCACGGCTCGCCGTGCGCGGCCAGCCCCGCGTGCCCCGACCGCGGCCGACGACGTCCGTTGCGGTCAGAGCTCATAGGCCCTCCTCCGGAACCGCTGTCGCACGATCTCCGCGATCGTGTTCACGAGGAACGTCACGACGAAGAGCGTCAGCGCCGCCAGGAACAGCACCCTGTAGTGGGCCGTGCCGCGGGCCGCCTCCGGCAGTTCCGTGGCGATCGCCGCAGAGAGCGTCTGGAAGCCGTTGAAGAGGTTCCAGTTCATCAGCGGCGTGTTGCCCGCGGCCATCAGCACGATCATCGTCTCCCCGACGGCGCGGCCGAGTCCGATCATCACCGCGGAGAAGAGGCCGCTGGCCGCCGAGGGCACGATCACGCGGATCGCCGTTTGCCATGGCGTGGCCCCGGCGCCGAGCGAGGCGCTGCGGAGGTGGTCGGGCACGCTCGAGAGGGCGTCGTCGGCGATCGTGAAGATGAGGGGAATGATCGCGAAGCTCATGCCCACGGCGACGACGAGGGCGTTCCGCTGCACGTAGGTGCCGAAGATGCCGCCGCGGGTGTCGAGCCGGAGCGAATCGAAGAGGAGCGCGGCTGCGACCGCCAGCGCCAGCGTCGCCACCACGCCCACGACGAACGCCACGAGCGAGACGGCCGCCGACCGGCGATGCGACCAACCGATGCTCACCCGGCGCAGCCACGGATTGACGAGCCTCCCCACGACGGCCGTCGCGGCGATCGCCGCAAGGGGCAGGCTGGCGACCACCCAGCCGCCGAAGCCGCTCCCCCCCCGACCGTCGAGCCACGTGGTGATGTCGCCGCCGAAGAGGGTCCGCTCCACGACCGGCGCGACGAGCCGCGACAGCGCCACGCCCGCCGGCAAGGCGCCGACGACGATCGCCACCAGCCGCCAGCCGGCACGCTGTGTCCGCCAGCCGGAGGGCATCAACTGCCAGAGGTGCGCCGCGAGCAGGATCACCACCGGCACGACGAAGAACCCGGTGACCAGCGGCATGAGCGCCCGCTCGATCACCGGGGCGAAGACGAGCCCGGCCATGAAACCGAGCACCACGCTCGGCAGGCTCGCCATCATCTCCACCGTCGGCTTGATCCGGGCACGCCACCGGGGATGCATGAACTGGCTCGCGTAGATTGCCGCCAGGATGGCGACCGGGGCCGCGAACAGCATGGAATAGAGCGTTGCCTTGATGGTGCCGAAGACGAGGGGCACGAGGCCGAACTTCGACTCGAATGCCTCGTGGCCCGTCGTCTCCCAGGCCTGCGTGGGGCCGGCGTAGTTCTCGTACCACACCGGCATCACCAGCGTGGCCGGCGCGACCTCGTGGTAGCCGGCGTCGATCGACCACGCCGCCAGGGTGCCGGGGCCGGCCGCCAGCAGGCGATTCTCCTGCGCCGAGATGCAGAGCCGATCGGCGACGAGCGCCGGGGCCGCGTCGGCGGCGGACCGGGGCGTCGGCACGTCGACCACGCTGCGGCCCGTCGTCGACTGGAGCAGGCGGACGGCTCCGGACGAATCGGAGACGGCGAACAGCCGCGACCTGGGCGACGCGGCGATCGCCACCACCGCCGCCGGATGAGACGGCTCGAAGGTCCGCCCGCCCGCCATCCGCAACCCGTCGGCGGGTGCCGGTGCGGCTGCGGAACCGCCGGCATCGCCGCGGGTGGAGAACAGGATCCGCACCCGGCCGTCCGCGTCACCGACGGCCAGCGCCACGCCGCCGAAGAGCCGCTCCACCGCCGTGATCGGCGCGTCGCCCGGGGCGGCTTCGAACCGCTCCATCTCGACCGGTGCGTCGAGATCACGGATCAGGTAGCGGCGGGCGGTGCCGTCGGCGGCCACGAGGAAGAGCTGGTCGCCGAGCGTCGACACGCGAACGAACCGCGGGGAGAAGCCCTCGACAGGCTCGATCGACGCGCCTCTCGGCGTCGACGTCGTGACGCCGGTGAGCATGTTCCGCTTCGACGTCACCGTCTCCACGCGGACCGCCCCCGTCGCATCGACGGCCGCGACGAGGGGCCCATTCGCAAGGGCCACGATGTCGAGGTCGATGACGGCCGCCGTCAGCGGCTTCTCCGGCGGCCCGCCCGCCTCGCAGACGAGCGAGACCCGAGAGTAGCGGTCGCCCGGCAGGCGAACGATCGCCGATCCATCCGCGCCGACGACCTCCCCTGCCCGTTGCGGGAGTTGGTCGGGTGGCAGCTCCTCCGGCGGCTGATAGCTGGCATCCAGGCCGAGGCGGCCCGTCGAGAAACGGCCGTCGGCATACCCGAACGCCGCCAGCATGCCCCCGGCGGGCACGCGGACCGCCGACAGCCCCTCGAGGCCGGCCTCCGCGCCGCGCCGCTCGAAGAGAGTCGCGCCGTCGTCCACGCCCACCACCCGGATCCGGCCGCCCGCCCCACGATCCGCGTCGAGCAACCAGGCGACGGAGCCCGATTCATCGACGCCGATCGCCATGGCGACGCTGTCGGCGAGCGGACCCACGCGATCAAGGGCGGCCCGACCGCCGCGAAACAGCGGCGCCGCGACGGCGAGGAGAAACAACCCGACGGTGAGCACGGCGACGATCGTGCCGATACCCCCGAGCGTGATCACCGCCCGGGCGATGCGATCGGAAATTCGCACCCAAGGACGGGTCGACCGCCGCCGCGAACGACCGGTGAATGTGGCGTTGCCCTGCATGCAGCCGAACCGTGCGTGGAGGATCGACGACGTCTGCCGCCGCCGGTCACTCGATCCCGGAGTCCTTGGCGGCCTGGGCGACCACGGCGGCCGGGAGCGGCAGGTAGCCGTCCTTCTTCACGTCTTCCTGGCCCGTGGCGGAGAGCACGTAGCGGAGAAACTCCCGCCGCAGGGGATCGAGTTGCGACCCCGGCTTGCGGTTGACGCTCAGCAAGAGAAATCGCGACAGCGGGTAATCGCCCGAGTAGGCGTTGGCGGCCACCGGCTCGACCGGCGCCGCGTCGGGCTTGGCAGCCAGCGGAATGGCCCGCACGTCGGCTGTCTTGTAGCCGATGCCGCTGTAGCCGATGCCAAACTTGTCGCTGGCGATCGCCTGCACGACGGCCGAACTCCCCGGCTGCTCCTTGACGGTCGACTTGAAGTCGCCCTTGAAGAGCGCGAACTCCTTGAAGTAGCCGTAGGTGCCGCTGGAGGCGTTGCGGCCGTAGAGGCTGATCGGCTTGTCCTTCCATTCGCCCTGGAGGCCGAGATCGCCCCAGGTGCGGATGTCGGCGGTGGCGCCCCCGCTGCGGTTCTTGGAGAAGATGGCGTCGACCTGCTGCAGGCTGAGCGACTTCAGCGGGTTGTCGCGGTGGACGAACACCGCGAGCATGTCGATGGCGACCGGCACGACGGTCGGCGGGTAGCCGTGCTTGGTCTTGAAGGCATCGATCTCGGCCGGCTTCCAGTCGCGGCTCATTGGCCCGAACGAGCACGTGCCCTCCGCGAGGGCCGGCGGTGCCGAGGCCGAGCCCTTGCCTTCGATCCCCTCGCGGACGCTGGGATAGAACTTCTTGAAGCCCTCGGCCCAGTGCGCGACGAGGTTGTTCATGGTGTCGGAGCCGACGCACTTGAGCGACCCGGCCACCTCGCCGGCAGCCTTCGCGTAGGGCTTGAGGGCCGGATCGACGTCCTGTGCGACCCCGGCCCGCGTGCCGAGCACGAGGCCTATCCCGAGCACCACCCATGCCATCGTCGTCGCCCGCGTATGCATCAGCAGTTTCCTGGAGGACCGTGGTTCGGCATCCGGTCCCCACCTCGCAATGGGGATCCGCTCGGCGCCGCTCCCTGGCTGGTGTAGCGGCCCATTGTGAGCCTTTCGTGAGTCACCGCCAGCCCCCGCCGAAAGCCGGGCATTCAGCGGCCGCGAGCCATGCCGCCCGGGCGAGCCGGGGCGAATCCACGTCGCATGGTGTTTTCGGTGACGGTCCGCGGCACGACGAACTGCACGAGGTAGTCGGGCCCTCCGGCCTTGCTGCCGACCCCGGACATCCGGTAGCCGCCGAACGGCTGTCGATGCACGAGCGCCCCGGTGATGCCGCGGTTGAGATACACGTTGCCCGCCTCCAGCATTTCCCGGGCCCTCGCGAGCCGGGCCGGGCTGCGGGAGAAGACGCCGGCGGTCAACGCGTAGCGGGTGCCGTTGGCCAGCGAGATCGCGTGCTCGAAGTCGCGTGCCCGGAACACGGCGAGCACCGGGCCGAAGATTTCCTCCTGGCCGAGGGCTCCGTCGGGATCCACGTCGGTGAACACGTGCGGCCCCGTGAACCAGCCCTGGTCGGCCAGGTCGCCCACGTCCACCGCCACCACCTCCCGCGCCGACCGGCGGCCGATCTCGATGAACCTCTGCACGCGGTCGCGGGCCTCCGCGTCGACGAGCGGGCCGATGCGGCTGCCAGGGTCGGCGGCAGGTCCCACGCGGAGGCTGCGGACCGCGCCGGTCAGACGGGTCACGAAGGCGTCGTGCACGTGGTCGAGCACGATCACCCGTGAGCAGGCGGAGCACTTCTGGCCCTGGAAGCCGAAGCCGCTCGCCGCCACGGCCGCCACCGCCTCGTCGAGGTCGGCATCGTCGTCGACGATGATTGCATTCTTGCCCCCCATCTCCGCGATCACCCGCTTCACCAGCCGGGCCTCGCCCCCCGACGACTCGGCCGCCAGCCGGTTGATGGCGAGGCCCACGTCGCGGGAGCCGGTAAAGGCGATGACCGCGGTATCGGGGTGGCCGACGAGTTCCGGGCCCACGACCTCGCCACGGCCCGGAAGCAGGGCGAGGGCCGCAGGTGGCACGCCCGCCTCGAGCAGGATCTCGTGGAGCCGCATCGCGATCAGCGACGATTGCTCCGCCGGCTTCATCACGACCGTGTTGCCGGTCACGAGCGCCGCCGTCGTCATGCCCGCGAGGATCGCGAGTGGAAAGTTCCAGGGTGCGATCACGACGGCCACACCTCGGGGCAGAAAGGTCGTCGCATTCTCCTCGCCGGGCACGTCGACCCGCCGGGGCGCGAAGAGGTCGACGGCCCCACTCGCGTAGTACTCACAGAAGTCGATCGCCTCGGCGACGTCGGCATCCGCCTCGCGCCACGGCTTCCCCACCTCGAGCACCATGGTGGCCGCGAGCTCGTGGCGGCGGCTCCGCAGGATCGCGGCCGCCGTCCGGAGCACCTCCGCGCGGCGAGCCACACCGATCCCGTGCCACGCCGGACCGGCGCCTCGGGCCACCTCAACCGCGAGGCGGGCCTCGGCGACACCGGCGAGCGAGACTTCGGCCACCGCCTGGGTGTAGGCCGAGGGATTCTCCCGCACGAGGCGGTCGGCGGTGACGACCGGCCGTCCCTCGATCACCACCGGCACCGTCATCGGCCCCGCGGCGAGCGTTGCCTGCAGGCCGTCGATCGCCTTCTGAAACGACTGCCGGCTGGACGCGAGTGAAAATTCGGCGAGCGGCTCGTTGGCGAACTCGTCGGCAGCGGCCGCGACGGCGGATGGCTGGCCGGCGGGTGCCGACGCGGGGGGAAGCGGCGCGGCGAGCAGCGTCCCGGCGGGAACGTGCTTGATGAAGCCCGCGCGGAGAAACGACTCGTTCGACGAGTTCTCGAGCAGCCGGCGAACGAGGTAGGCCATGCCGGGCACGAGTTCGCCGTAGGGCATGTAGACCCGCATGCGCCAGCCGGCCTTCGTCACGGCCTCCTTCTCGGCGTCACCCATGCCGTGGAGCATCTGCATCTCGACGAGACGCCGGTCGAGCCCGAGGTGCTCCGCCACGGCCATGCCGTGGGCGAGCGACCGGAGGTTGTGGCTGCCGAGCGCCGGCCGCAGCACGTCGGCATGCTCCATCACGAAGGTGGTGGCCGCCTCGTAGCAGGCATCGGTCCGCCACTTCTCCCGCCAGACCGGAATCGGCCATCCCGCGGCGGCCGCGTGGATCGTCTCGTAGTCCCAGTAGGCGCCCTTCACGAGCCGCACCCACGCCGGCGTGCCCCTCACGCGGGCCCATGCGGCGAGATCGACGAGGTCACGGGGCGCGTCGCGGAGGTAGCACTGCACCACGATCCCGCAGTGGGGCCAGTCGCGGAACTCCTCCTCCATCGCGATCTGCTTGAAGATGGCGAGCGTGAGATCCTTGGCCGCGTGGCTCTCCATGTCAACGTGCACCTGGGCCCCGACCTGCCGCGCCAGCCGCCAGAGCGGCCGCAGGCGGGCAAGCACCCGCTCCGTGGTGCCGTCCGGGTCGATGGCATCGAAGCGGCTGTCGAGTGCCGAGAGCTTGAGCGACACGTTCACCCGGGGCAGCACCGCCGGACGCCCGGCGACATCCGGGCCGTCGTCGACGAGCGGATCGTGCCGCCAGGTCGCAGCCTGCGGCGGCAGTTCCGTGAGCAGCCGGGCGTAGGCGGCGGCGTAGGCATCGGCCTCGGCCTCGCTGATCACGGTCTCCCCGAGGAGGTCGAGCGTGAAGCCGCGGTGCCGCCGACGCTCCTCGAGCGCGGCCCGCGCCGCCTCCGCGGGACTGGTGCCGGCGATGAACCGCCGGGCCTGGGCGAGCATCGCGGCCCGCACGGCGCGGGCGGCGAGCGGCGCGAGCAGGCCGGTGCGCGCCGCCCTGAGGGCCATGCCGAGCGGCGACGGCAGCCGGTCGAGCGCGGCGTCGTCGATGTATTCGCGGAGGTGGCGGTCGATGGCGGCCGGATCGTCGAGCATCGGCATGCAGTCGACGAGTCGGAAGAGCCGCACCTTGAGGTCGTCGTCGGCCGTCGCCCACTCCCCGGCCTGCTCCGCCCAGTACTCGGGCGATACCGGCGACGGCCGGGCGGCGAGCGCGGCCGCAAGGAGGTCGCGGCCGATCACCTGCACGCGGGCCTCGATCCGCTCGAGGTCCGTGGCCGACAGGCGGCTGGGCAGGCCGGCCACGGGCTCGGAGGCCCGATCACCGGAGGGGTGGGTGGATGTGACTGGCATGGCATCTCCCTCGATGCAAGTCTATCGCCGAAGCGGGGTTGTGATCGACGTGCGGGTCTGTACAGCCCGGTCGCAGCCGCCCGCGGGCTTCCCTCCGGCGGCCGGCTGGTAGACTTTCGCCGTCGCGGGCCACCGGAGGCCCGCCGCCCCCCGCATGACGCGCCCGTGTCGCACCCGGCAGGCCAGGATTCCGACCGTCTTTCGGCGACCCTCGACGCCCGCGGTCCAGTCGTGCTGCCCGCCCTCCTGCTCTGCGACTTTGGGCACCTCGCCCGCGAGGTCGAGAGGCTAGAGGCGGCCGGGGCTCGGGCCCTCCACCTCGACGTCATGGACGGGCGGTTCGTGCCCCAGTTGACCTACGGGCCGGTGGTGGTCGAGGCCGTCCGTCGGGCCGCGACCGTCCCCATCGAGACGCACCTCATGGTCGAGGAACCCGAGCGGGTCGTCGCGGACTATGCCAGGCTGGGCTCCGACATCGTCACCGTTCACATCGAGACCTTGGCGGATCCCCGTCGGACGCTGGCCGCGATCTCCGCGGTCGGCAGCCGGGCCCACGTGGCCATCAGCCCAAACACCCCCATCGAACGGCTCGAGCCCGTGCTCGAGGCGTGCGACGGCGTGCTCGTGATGAGCGTCGAGCCGGGGTTCGGGGGCCAGACGTTCCACCCCGGCGCACTCGAGAAACTCGCGTGGCTCGCGGCCGCGCGCAAGCGGCTCAACGCATCCTTCCGCATCGGCGTGGATGGCGGAATCTCGACCGAGACCGTCGCACCGGTGGCGGCTGCCGGGGCCGAGTTGATCGTGGCCGGCAGCGCGGTGATCCGCTCGGCCGACTACGCCCGGGCGATCGCCGACCTCGAGGCCCTGGCGCGTGCCGCGGCCTGATTCATTTCTCCAGGAGACACAGCACCCCGTGCCCGACCACCTGATCGTGATCCGCTCCGGAGCGACCGACTACGACCTGCATGGGCGCATCCGCGGCAGCCTCGACCTCCCGCTGGCGGCGGCAGGGGAGGAGGCGGCCGCCCGAGCGGGCGCACGGCTCGCCGGGAATCCACCGACGGCCATCCATGCGTCGGCGGACGAAGCGGCACGCGGCACGGCACGGATCATCGGCGCGGCCTGCGGCGTCAGACCGCGCGAACTGCGTGGCCTGACCAACATCGACATGGGACTGTGGCAGGGCCGGCTGGTGGACGAAATCCGCGACACGCAGCCGCGGCTTCATCGCCAGTGGCAGGACAACCCGTGGTCCGTCGCGCCGCCGGAAGGCGAACTGCTCGAGGAAGCCTGCGAGCGGGTCGAAGCGGCTCTGGAGCGGCTGTTCAAGCGGCACCCCTCGGGCATCATCGCGGTGGTGGTGCCGCGGCCCCTCGATGCAGTCGTGGCGTGGCTCGTCTCCGGCCGGTCGATGGGAGACCTCTGGCGTTTCGAGGCCGACGCCGACCTCGTCGACACCCTCCCGCTGGCCGCCCAGTGGCAGCCGCCACGGCCGGGTGCCGTGATCGCCTCCCCCGGCCCGGCGATGCACGTCTCTGGAATGGCATCAAAAAGCGGCGCAGTCCACGCGCCGTCCCCGCGATAAACTGCCGGATCGGCACGGGCGGCCGTCCACGGATCAGGACCGCGACCCGCACGCCTCTCACCAGCACTCGTCGAGCCAGTCATGAGCACGGAACGCCGCCGCCCTGCATCCACGACAGCCTCCGACGTCGCCGTCCAAACCGCACCGCCCCAGGCGGCCGGGAGGCAACCGGCCGACGACGCCGCCGAGCAGGCCGCAGCGGCCGTGCGGGGACCGCGACCGAAGCGGGGCGTGCCCGAGGGGCTCTGGCTCAAGTGCGACGGGTGCGGGGCCACGATCTACCGCAAGGAGGCCGCGGAGCTCCTCAACGTCTGTCCGCGGTGTGGCTTCCACTGGTACGTGTCGGCCGCGAAGCGGATCGAGCAGCTCCTCGACGCCGGCACGTTCGAGGAATGGGATGCCGATCTCATGCCGGCCGATCCGCTCGGCTTCCGCGACAAGAAGCCCTACGCCGAACGAATCGTCGCCGAGCAGAAGCGGACGGGCCTCAAGGATGCGGCCCTCACCGGCACGGGCATGATCCGGGCCCGCCGCGTGGCCTGCGGCGTGACCGACTCCTCCTTCATCATGGGAAGCATGGGCAGCGTGGTGGGCGAGCGGCTCACGCGGCTCGTGGAGCGGGCCACGGCCGGCAAACTGCCGCTGATCATCATCAGCGCGTCGGGCGGCGGTGCCCGGATGCACGAGGGGATCCTCTCGCTCATGCAGATGGCGAAGGTGTCGGCGGCGCTGGCCCGCTATTCGCAGGCCGGAGGGCTCTTCATCTCGGTGCTCACCAATCCGACGATGGGCGGCGTGGCGGCGAGTTTCGCATCGCTCGGCGACCTCTGCTTCGCCGAGCCCCGCGCCCTGATCGGGTTCGCGGGCCCACGGACGATCAAGGCCACGATCCGCGTGGAACTGCCGAAGGGATTCCAGACGAGCGAGTTCCTGCTCGAGCACGGTTTCATCGACCGGATCGTGCCGCGGAAGGATCTCAAGAGCGAGATCGCCCGCGCGATCGACTACTGCGGCGGCTGAGCCTCGCGTGGCCCGGCGTCACTCCTGCGGCGTGACCGCGCCGATCTTGGCGGCCACGATGAAGTCGTTTTCCGACAGGCCGCCGATGGCGTGGGTCGTGAGTTCGATCCACACCTTCCGGTAGCCCTCCAGGTGCAGGTCCGGGTGGTGCTGCTCGCGCTCGGCGAGCGCCGCAACGTTGTTGATCAGCTTGATCGCCGTTCGGAAGTCGTGAAGCTTCCACTCCCGACGAATCCGGGTGGCATCGTGCGTCAGTCGCCAGCCGGGCAGCGCCGCCATCTGGGCCTCCGCCTCGGATGCGGTGTACCGCGGCACGCCTCCCTCGCAGGGCACGCACCGCTTGGCCGCCAGGTCTGCCGTGGTCTGCGGGGATTTGACGTCGCTCATGGATGTGTCGCTCATGGATTCAGTATCGCCCCTCGAAGCCGGCGAAGCCACCGTGCACGATCGTGCTCGACCCGGCGTCGATCCCCGAGAGCGAGGCTGGCGACGTGATCGCGACCGGCCACTGGCCGTCGGCCTGGGCGATGTTCCCCGCGCCGACCACCCGGTAGCCGATCCACAGGCTCCAGCGGTCGGTCACGTCCCACGCGACGGAGGTGTCGACGGATCCGAGCCAGGAGAACACCCCGAGGGTCGAGTGCACCTTCACGGGGCTGCCGTCGGCCGTGAAGGTGGCGTCTGTTCCGTCCGCCTGCTCGAGGGTGCTGGTGTTCGTGATCGCGTTGCCGCCGATCATGAACTTGGGAACGATGTTCAGCCGCAGGCGTGGCACCATGCGCCAGTCGAACTTCGCCCCGACCTGTGCGCCGTAGATGTTGTTGGCGGTGGCGACCTGGACATCGAGGTCTTCCAGCGCGGGGTTGAGCGGCGTGTTCTGGAGCGTGAGGGTGTCTCCAAGCCCGAAGTAGCGAAACCCCGCCAGCCACATCAGGTTCACCGCCCGCTCACGCGGCAGAAACTCGGGGCGATCCCAGAGCGAGTAGACCCAGTTGATCTCCACGTCGTTGATCACGTCGGATCGCTGGATCTGCTGGCTGGAGGCATTCGCCAGGGAGGCCGAGGCCGGCTGGCCGCCCACCGTCGCGCCGGACGCCTGGGGAATGGCCACGATCCCGCCCGCGGGCGCCGCGATGCCGGCCGATCCTCCGAGGCCGTAGACCCCCCAGTAGATCAGTTCCACCGCATGCTGCTGCCGCATGCCGAACCAGCGTCCCAGATGCAGGTCGACGCCGCCGGGCCAGGTGGCCCCCGCATCCGCGGTGGTGAGCTGGCTGCCGCCGAGCGGTTGCATCGTGGCAGCCCCGGCCGGAAGTGTGCGGGTCATCAAGAGGCCGTTGGCCCCCGCAAACCACCGCGGCCACGGCCGGGCCAGTCCCTCACCCAGGCCGACGGGCATGGCGGCGAACGAGTCTCCGGCGAGCGGATCGGCGATGTACATCGGCGCAACCGGAACCACGCCGGGGCCGGCCGCGTCGGGGCCCGAGTTGCCTTCATCGGCCTGCCCGCGCCGTGCCGCCGACGCGGCGAGTCCACAGGCCACGGCGAGCACCGCCAGTGACCGGTTCAGCCGCGGGATGTCGGGACGAAATCGCATGGCACGCCGAGACGTTCACGATCATCCCACGGGGGCGTGGCCGCCCCTCGGAGACGATCGGGGCAGGGAGAGTCCGCGAGGGGGGCATCCACGGTCAACCCCGGTTTCAGAAACACGCGCCCGTCGTCGGGACGAGAACGCATCTCGGTTATGTGGAGCGGCGACGTGGCAAACCAGAGAGGGTAGGCGAGGGGGTCGGCAAGCGCTCGAGGAGCCTTCGGGCGTATCCTCGCCCCGGCGACGATCCGAAGGAGTCGGTCCTCCGACCGACTTTTGCCGCCCCCGAGCCGGCGATACACGTATCTCGAACGCGCTCTAGACTTTTCCCGATTCCTCCGCTCACGCCGGACAACCTGCCACGATGAGAAAGCGACCCCAGCCGCGACGTGCCCAGGGGTTGACCCGCGATCGGGTGCTCGCCTGGCTCGATGGGCGGATCAACTACGAGCGGGTGACCACGTCCGGCAGCGCGTCTGCTGCGTTCGGCGTCACCCGCATGAGGCGGCTGCTCGAGAAACTGGGAAATCCCCACCGTCGGTACGGCGTGGTGCACGTCGCCGGCACCAAGGGCAAGGGTTCCGTGGTCACCATGCTGGCGGCGATCCTCGAGGAAGCTGGTCATCGCGTCGGCCGCTACCTGTCTCCCCACGTCCACATGCTGGAAGAGCGGATCGCCGTCGACGGACGGCCGATCCCCGGCCCCGACCTCGTGGCCGCCTTGTCGCGCGTGATCCCGGCCGTGGAGGCGCTCGACGCGTCGGAGGCACGACGGGGACGAGGCGGCCCCACCTGGTTCGAGGTGCTGACGGCCGCGGCCTTTACCCACTTCGCCGACGCCGAGGTCGACATCGCCGTCATCGAGACGGGCCTCGGCGGCCGGCTCGATGCCACCAATGTCTGCAACCCTCTCGCGAGCGTGATCACCAGCATCAGCCTCGACCACATGAAGTTCCTCGGGCCGACGCTCTCGCGGATCGCGGCCGAAAAGGCCGGCATCATCAAGCGCGCGTGCCCGGTCGTCTGCGGCGCCACGCATCCGGCGGCCCGACGCGTGATCGCCACCATCGCCCGCCGCCGCCGCGCACCCCTGACGCAGTACGGCCGGGATTTCACCGTGACGGTTTTCCCCGCAACCGTCGGCAAGGAGCCGCTGTCCGGCTGCACCTTCTCGCTCGAGACGCGCGCCGACGACACCGCGAACACGCGACGCTACCGCATCCCGCTCGCCGGCCATCACCAGGCCGAGAATGCGGCGTTGGCCGTCGTCGCTGCAGCCACGGTCGCCGAGCGCGGCGTGGCGGTCGATGAACGCGCCGTGGTCCGCGGGCTTGCCAGGGCGACGCTGCCGGCCCGGATCGAGACGGTTGCCCGCGGGCCGCTGGTCGTCGTGGATGCCGCGCACAACCTCGCCTCGATGGAGGCGCTGGCCTCCACGCTGCGGCCCGTCCTGGCGAAGCATCCACGGCGGGCCCTCGTCTTCGCAGCGAGCGCCGACAAACAGGTGGAACGCATGCTCGCCACGGTGCGGGGGCTCTTCGACGAGGTGGTGATCACTCGCTACCTCAGGAACCCCCGCGCCACTCCCCTCGCCCGGCTCCGCGCCGCCTGCAGGGCCGCCGGTCTGCCGGCGCCGCTGGAGGCCGAGAGCCCGCGGGCGGCCCTGCGGGCGGCTCGCTCAGCCGTCGGGCCGCGGGGGATCGTCGTCGTCGCGGGGAGCTTCTTCCTGGCCGCGGAGGTCGGGGCCGCCCGCCCCCGCTGACACGGCCTCGAGACCGCGGCGCAGCACGGCATCGATCTCCCGCGGCAGCGCCCGCGACACCATGCTCCCGGGAACCGGGCCGGCGGCATCCCGCGCCCGCCTCCAGGCCGCCAGCCTGGTCGATGATTCCGCCGTCGGGGCCACCTCCCAGCCGGCATCCGGCGTCACGCCCCACGTCGCGTCGTCGCCATCCTCGGCGCGGCGATGGATCGACGTGCGACTGGGCCGGAGATACTCGCCGGTGGTGAGTTTGAGCAGCCCCCGATCATCGGCCAGGGTAAGGATCGACTGCACGGTTCCCTTGCCGAACGTCCGGCTGCCGACGATCGTGGCCCGCCCCGCATCCTGGAGGCAGGCGGCGACGATCTCCGCGGCGCTGGCGGTCAGCCCGTCGACGAGCACCACCATCGGCACACCGACCAGGCGGGCGCCGGGGGTCGCCCGGCGCGGCTCGACCGCGTTGTCGCCTCCCGGCGGCTGCCGCCGCCTCGTATGCACGATCACGCCCTCGTCGAGAAAAAGGTCGCAGACCTCGACGGCCGCCGTGAGCAACCCGCCGGGATTGCCTCGCAGGTCCAGCACGAACCCGCGCAGGTCGCCGCCGGCCGCGATCGCATCGACGGCGGTGGCGAGTTCGGCGGCGGTTCGCTCCCCAAACACGGAGATCCTGACGAGGGCGATCCCGTGTTCGCCTTCGAGCATCCAGTCCCACCCGCCGTCCTCCCGTCGACGGTCGCCGACCACGCTGTCGGTTTCGATCACCTCGCGCACGAGCGTCACCTCGCGCCGCTCGGCATCGTCGGCCGGCACGACGGCCGGATCAAGCGTGGCGGCGTCGCGCGACGCCGGCCGCGCCACCCGCAGCGCCACCCGCTCACCCATCCTTCCGCGGAGCAGCGACACGATCTCGCGAAGCGGCACTCCCAGGGTCGTCCTGCCCTCCACCGCCTCGATGCGGTCACCGGCCCGGATGCCGGCCCGCCACGCGGGTGAGTCGATCACGGGCGAGGCCACGATCGGCATCCGCGACTCCTCGTCGATCGTGAGTTCGAGCCCCACCCCGCCGAACCTCTGGTCGAGCGCCGCCTCCAGATCCACCCGCCCGGCTCCGCGAACGTAGGCCGAGTGCTCGTCGAGCGTGTCAAGAACCGCATCGACCGCGGTGTCGCCGAGCGCCTCGGCGTCGACGGGGTCGATGTACGCGTCCTCGACCAGCGACACGACCTCGCCGAAACGGCGGCCCGCGGCCGATCGCTCCCGGGCCGCGTAGGCGGCCAGGGACGTCAGCGAGACGAGCACCAGGAGAATAAGGTTGCGTTTGGGCACGGCACGAAGCCCGAATCAGGGCCCGTTTCAGTGAAGCCTGCGGGCCACGGCGAGGGAGGTCGCCGACAACGGTTCCTCTGCCTCGAACCGGTGGCCCTTGGGCACCACAGTGATGCCCTGCGGCGATACCGTCAACCCCCGGGCGGCGTCGTGCTCCGGGTCGACGCCGATGGCCGTGCCGGCGGGCACCCGCACGCCCTTGTCGACGATCGCCCGGTGAACCACCGCATGCCGACCGATGTCGACCCCCTCCCCCACCACGCTCTGCTCGATCCGGGCGTGGCTGTGCACGCGTGCCCCGGGCCCCACGATCGACCGCGTCACCCGCCCGCCCGAGATGATCGCGCCCGGGCAGACGAGGCTGTCGGTGGCCTCGCCGCGACGGCCCCCTTCCCCTTCCTCGGCGAACACGAACTTCGGCGGCGGGTAGCCGACGTGGTGCGTCCGAATCGGCCAGCGGTCGTCGTAGAGATTGAGTTGCGGATCGACATCCACGAGATCCATGCTGGCCTCGAAGTAGGAGTCGATGGTGCCGACGTCCCGCCAGTAGGCCTGCCTCTTGCGGTTCTCGTCGCGAAAGGGAAACACCTGCACGTCGTGCCGCGACACGATCCGCGGCAGAAGGTCGTGCCCGAAGTCGTGGCGGCTGCCGTCTTCCGCGGCGTCGCGCTCGAGCTGCTCCCGCAGGAACTCGAACGTGAAGCAGTAGATGCCCATCGAGGCCAGGCACAGGTCGGTGGATCCGGCGAGCGGCGGCGGATCGGCGACCTTCTCGTGAAACCGCCGCACCCGCCCCGACGCTTCGACCTCCATGGTGCCGAACTCGCAGGCCAGGCAGCGGGGCACCGGCAGGCCGGCGATCGTCACGTCGGCCCCGCTGGCCTCGTGGGCCTCCACGAGCGACTGGTAGTTCATCTTGTAGATGTGGTCGCCGGCCAGCACCACCACGACCCGCGGCGACGTCATCTCGAGGGAATAGATGTTCTGGTAGACGGCATCGGCCGTGCCGAGATACCAGTGGTCGTCCACCCGCTGCTGCGGCGGCAGCACGTCGAGAAACTCGCCGAGGTCGCGACAGAAGAACCGGTGCCATCCGAGGTTGAGATGCCGATCGAGGCTGCGGGCCTTGTACTGCGTGAGCACCAGCAACCGCCGCAGGCCGCTGTTGAGACAGTTGGAGAGTGCGAAATCGACGATCCGATACGTGCCACCGAACGGCACCGCGGGCTTGGCCCGATCGCGGGTGAGCGGATCGAGCCGCGTGCCGCGGCCGCCGGCGAGGACGACGGCGACCACGTCGCGCATGCGGGCCAGATCGATGTCTCGCGATTGCATGGAGTTCCCCGCTTCGGGCCTGGATGACTATACGGCGACGATCCAGCCCCACCCCTCCGCCGCCGGCCGGCCCACGCCC
>JBJTDZ010000132.1:0-15738 GCA_046092585.1 Pirellulales bacterium
CACCCCCGGTGCCCAACGCCCCGAATTTGGCCCCGCGGCTGACTGCCGTGGGGGTGAGGCCGGCGCCCGACGGTGCGCAGCAGGCTCCGCCCTCCGGGGAGGTCGACCTCGCCGGCAGCCGCGTCTACGTGCTGGTGCGCAAGTCCGGACTTGGTCACGACCACGCGGTCGTGGGTTCCCTGCAGGCTGGCCGACTGCGGCTCGGCGTGGGAGACCAGGCGGGAACACTCGTGTTCGACATGCGTTCGTTTCGGGCCGACACCCCCGAGGCCCGCGCGCTGCTCAAGCTTCCCGGCGAGACCGACGCCGGAACACGCGAACAGGTCGACGCCAACATGCTCGGGCCCGCGGTACTCGACGTGGCGACGCACCCCACGGCACGATTCGACGTGCGCTCGTCGCTGGCGTCGCCGCAGCAGGCCGGCGCCAGCCGGGCTGCCTACGACCTCGTCGGCACATTCACGCTGCATGGTGTCGCGAAGCCCGCGACGATCCGCGCCGAGGCGGAGGTGGTCGGGCCCGTGGTACGGCTCTGGGGTGGCTTCTCCGTCAGGCAGACCGACCATGGCATGAAGCCCTTCGCCAAGTTCGGCGGAGTCGTCGGCGTGGCCGATGAACTGGCGATCTATGGCGACATCCGGATCTCGGCAGGCGCGACGCCATGATCGTCACCCCGGCCAGCGCTCGGCCCACGGAGAAGGCGGCGATCCGCAGTCATTACGACCTCGCGACCCCCTTCTACCGGCTCGTCTGGGGACCGCACATCCACCACGGCCTGTGGTCGGCCGACGACGCCGCCCGGGCCCGGCCCGAAGTGTCGCCGCGACGGGCGCAGGAGGCTCTCACCGACACGCTCGCCTCGCTCGCCGGCATCGGCCGCGGCGACCGCGTGCTCGACGTCGGCTGCGGCATGGGGGGCTCGGCGATCCGCCTCGCGCGGGGCATCGGCTGCCGCGTCACCGGCATCACCCTCAGCGGCGTTCAACGGCGGTGGGCCGCGGCAGCAGCGCGAATCCAGTGCGTGGGCCGACTGGCCACGTTCTCCCGCACCGACGCGGAGGCAGCCGATTTTCCGCCTGCGTCGTTCGACGTCGTCTGGAGCATCGAGTGCACCGAGCATCTCTTCGACAAGGCCGCGTTCTTCCGCCGGGCCGCCGGGTGGCTGGCCCCGGGCGGCCGCGTCGCGATCTGCGCCTGGCTCGCCGCGGAAGACGCCGACCGCCCCGGACAGAGGGAGCAGGTGGAGGCGGTCTGCGACGCATTCCTCTGCCCGTCGCTCGGCACCTTCGGCGACTACCGCGGCTGGATGCGCGACGCTGGCCTCGAGGTGGTCCACACCGAAGACTGGACCCGCCGCGTCGAGCGCACGTGGGAGCTCTGCGACACCCGCGTGCGACGGCTCGGCCTGCAGGGCCTCGCGCGGCTCATCGACCGACGGCAGGCCGCGTTCCTCGAACACTTCGCCACCCTGCTCCACGCCTACAAGTCCGACGCGATGCAGTATGGCTGCATCCTCGCCCGACGCCCCTGACGGCCCTCACACCTCTTGGCTTCTGACCACCGGAGCGACGCACGGATGCGACGAACCGCGGGAATCCTCTTCGGCATCGGCACCCACGCGCTCTTTGCATGCACCGTCTGGCATCTGTTCTGGTTCCTGAAGGGAGGCTCGGCAGGCCACGCGACAGGTGACGGCGGAACCGTGGCTCACGCCGTGGCGATCGACGCGCTGCTCGCGGTCGGGTTTGCCGCGCCGCACAGCCTGTTCCTCGTGCCCTCCGTGCGAAAGGCGATCGTGTCCCGAGGCCTTGCCTCGCCGCTGTATGGCTGCTTCTACTGCGTGGTCACGTGCCTCGCCCTGCTCACCACCATTTTTTGCTGGCAGCCGATCACCATCGTGCTCTGGCGGTGGCCGGCGCCGCTCGACTCCGTGGTGTCAGGCTGTTTCGTGGCGTCATGGGCTGCGCTGCTCTACAGCCTGCACCTCACCGGGCTTGGCTGGCAGACGGGGCTCACGCCCTGGTGGCACTGGGTGCGTCGTGCGCCGGCCCCGCGGCGGGCGTTCGTCGAGCGGGGCGCCTACCGCGTGCTTCGGCATCCTGTCTACCTGAGCTTCCTCGGCCTCGTATGGTTCGTGCCTGTGATCACGCTCGACCGCGCGGTGCTGATGGCTGTCTGGTCGGTCTACATCCTCATCGGCAGCGTGCTCAAGGATCGCCGTCTCCTCCATTTCCTGGGCGCGGCATATGGCGACTACCAAGCACGGGTGCCGGGCTATCCGGGGATGCCGTTCGGTCCGCTCGCCCGCGTGAAGTGACCTATACTGGGTCGCTTCCCCGCCTCTTCGCGCACCGGTGAGTTGCCACGATGCCCTGGTTGCTGCCCCTCTCGCGCGAGCCCGAACTCATGGATGATCCGGCCATCGCCGAGGCCGATCACCTTCACGCCCTGTCTGCGCTCGCCCGGATCAACGCCGTTTCCCGGACGGCCGCACGGCTGGCCGCGGCCGTCGTGCGGTTGCTCCCCGATGAGCCGGGCGAGCCGACGCGGCCTCCCTTCACCGTGGTCGACGTGGCCAGTGGCGGCGGCGATGTGACGATCGGCCTTGCCCGCCGGCTTGCGCGGGCCGCCGCGGGGCGGACCAGCCTGCGGGTGGTGGGTGTCGACATCAGCCCCCGGGCCGTCGAGCGGGCCCGCATGGCGGCACGGAAATCCGGCGCCGACGTCGCGTTCGAAGCACGCGACGTGCTCGCCGAAGGCCTGCCCCCCTGCGATGCCGCCGTCAGTTCGCTCTTCCTGCACCACTTCGACGACGACCACGCCCGCCGACTCCTCGAGAGCATGGCGACGGCTGCCCGACGCGGCATCGTCGTGTCCGACCTCGTCCGCAGCCGTCTCGGCCTCGGTCTCGCGGTCGTCGGCACCACGCTGCTTTCGACCTCGCGGATCGCCCGCGTCGATGGCCCGCTCTCCGTGCGGGCGGCCCGCACGCCCGCCGAGTACCGACGTCTGTTCGATGCCGCCGGGCTCCAGGAGGCGACGATCCGGCGGGTGTGGCCCGAGCGGGTCGAGATCGTCTGGCGACGGGCCGTTGCCGAGGTGACCCGATGATCGCCGCACGTCATAGCGACGAAGCACCGGTGGCCGGCATCGCTGCGACCGGGGCCACCCGCACGCGGTGGCAGGCGATCGTCGTCGGTGCCGGGCCTGCCGGTGCGGCAGCGGCGTGGCGGCTCGCCGCGGCCGGCATCCGCACGCTGCTCGTCGACCGCCATGACCTCCCGCGGGGCAAGGTCTGCGGGTGCTGCCTCTCCTCGCGGGCCTTGCGCGAGCTCCACGATCTCTCCGCGGCCGCGCTGCCCACCGCGGCCCTGCCGCTGGCCGCCGTTCGCCTCGCCCACCGCGGCGGTCACACCCGCATTCCACTGCCCGCCGGCCGCGTCGTGTCACGCGAGTGCCTCGACGCTCACCTCGTGCGGCAGGCGATCGCCGCCGGCTGTGAGTGGCTGCCTGGTCTGCACGTGACGGCCGTCGAGGAGTCGCCCTGCGGGGCGAGCATCACGCTTCATGGCCGCCACGCGACCGCCGCGGAGCACGGCCCGCTCCGGATCCGCGCGGAGTATGCACTCATTGCCACGGGGCTTGCCGATCACATCCGCATCGCGGGACACGACACGCCCGGCGCCGAGCGGCTCGTCGCCGCCGGCAGCCGCATCGGTATCGGCGGCGTGCTTCCTGCCACGGCGGCCGACCTGCCCGCAGGTGAACTCGTGATGGCGGTGGGCCGCGAGGGCTACTGCGGCATCGTACGGCTGGAAGACGGTCGCCTCGACGTGGCCGCGGCCCTCGATCGCGACGCGGTGACGCGGGCCACCGATCCGGCCGATGCGGTGGCCCGGTTGCTCGCATCCGCTGCCTGCAGTCTGCCGCGGCTCGTGCCCCGCGGGGATGCGATCCGGGCGACGGCGTTTCGGGCCACGCCGCCGCTCACCCGCCGCGCCGCGCTGGTGGCCGGCGTCGCGCGGCGGATCCTCCGGCTTGGCGATGCAGCGGGCTATGTCGAACCCTTCACCGGCGAGGGCATGGGGTGGGCGCTCGCCTCCGCGCGGCTCGCCGCCCAGGCCATTGCCACCGCGGACGGCCTGCGTGTGCCCGCCGATGCGGCCTGCCGCTACGTCGCAGATCACGACCGCGAGTTTGCGACGCTGCACGCCCGCTGCCGCCTCGTGGCCGGCAGCCTGCGCCGGCCGGCCCTGGTGGCGGCGGCGGTGGCCGGTGCGCGGATGATGCCCTGGGCGGCGCGACGGCTCGTGCCGGCCCTGCTTGGAACCGTCGACGCCGGAGGCGGCCGATGAGCCTGGCGATTCTCGGCATCGGCACGGCGACGCCCCCACGACAGATCGCCCAGCACGATGCGGCCGAACTCGCGGCCTCGTTCGCCGAACTGCAGCCGGGGCACGACCGCACCCTCGCCGCCATCTACCGGCAGACACGGATCCGGTCGCGCGGCTCCGTGGTCCTCGACGATCCCGGGGCGGCCGGGTACGCGCAGACCTTCTATCCTCCGGCCGCCGAGGCCGGCCCGGGTGGACCCCCGACTGCCGTGCGGATGAATCGCTACGCCGTCGAGGCGGGGCCGCTGGCGATTGCCGCCGCCCGCCGCGCGATGGCGGACGCAGGCATCGAGGCCGGGCGGATCACGCATCTCGTCACCTGCTCCTGCACCGGGTTCGCGAACCCGGGCGTCGATCTCGAACTCGTGGAGGCGCTCGGGCTCATGCCGGGCGTGGCCCGCACGCACGTCGGCTTCATGGGATGCCACGGCGGCTTCAATGCCCTGCGGGTGGCCGATGCCTACGTGGCCGCCGATCCCACGAGCATGCCGCTGGTCGTCTGCGTGGAACTCTGCAGCCTCCACTTCCAGTATGGCTCGCGGGGCGACACGGTGGTGGCCAACAGCATCTTCGCCGACGGCGCCGCCGCGATCGTGGGTGGCAGCCCCATCCACGGCCGGCCGTCGCGGAACACATGGCTCGTGGAGCGGCAGTGGTCGAGCATCCTCCCAGAGTCACGTGCCGAGATGGGCTGGACGATCGGCGACCACGGCTTCGAGATGACGCTCTCCGCGGCCGTGCCCGCGACCATTGGCCGACTGTTGCCCGAGACCGTCGCCGCGGGTCTCGGTGCCGCAGGGCTCACGGCCGACCGCATCGGCTCGTGGGCCGTGCATCCCGGCGGGCCACGGGTGCTGACGGCCGTCGAGGAGTCGCTCTCGCTGCCATCCGACGCGCTCGCCGTCTCCCGCGGGGTGCTCGCCGAGCATGGCAACATGTCGAGTGCCACGATCTTTTTCATCCTCGAGCGGATGATCCGCGCCGAGGCCGCCCGGCCGTGCGTGGCGATGGCCTTCGGCCCGGGGCTCACCGCCGAACTCGCCCTGTTCTCGCGGGCCTAGACCGCATCTCGGATAGGTGGAGCGGCGACGTGGCACCCCAGGGAGGGGAGGCGAGGGGTCGGCGAACGCTCGAGGAGCCTTGGGCGTATCCTCGCCCCGGCGACGAGACTTTTGCCGCCCCCGAGCCGGCGATACACGTATCGTGAACGCAGGCTAGACCCGCGGGATCTCGTAGCCGGCTCGGGGCGTGCGGGCCATGAAGGCGGCCGCCTCCTCGTCGCCCGTGATCCGTTCCGCCGCCGGATCCCAGGTGATCGTGCGGCCCAGCCGAGCCGCGATCGCCGCGAGGTGGCAGGTGTTCATCGCCATCACGTGGCTGAAGACGTCGGACACCGGCAGCCCGCCCTCGCGGATGCAGCGGTAGAAGTTCTCCTTGTGCCCCTCGAACGGCTTGCCCTTGTAGAGGGCCACCACGTCGGCGGCGGTGAACTGGTCCTTGTCCCACTGCTCCTCGATCGGCTTGCCGGCGATCTTCTCGCGATTGACGAAGACCCGCCCCTTGGTGCCCTCGAAAAGGATGCCGTTGTCGCCGCGGCTGGTGACCACCATTTCGACCCCGCTCGGAAAGCGGCATTGCACGGCGAAGTCCTGCGACGTGTTGTAGCAGTCGTCGACGGTGGGATAGCCCTTCTCGAAGGGCACCGGGTGCTTGGCGTCGGTGCCGTCGATCGTCGTGGGCCCCTTCCCCTTGGCATCTTCCTTGAGCGCCCAGTGGGCGATGTCGACGTGGTGCGCGCCCCAGTCGGTGAACTTCCCGCCGGAGTACTCGTACCACCAGCGGAACTCGTAGTGGCACCGCTTCTCCCGGTAGTCGACCTTGGGCGCCTGGCCGAGCCACATATCCCAGTCGAGCTCCTTCGGCGGCTGCGCCACGGGGAACGGCCCGCCCGTGGGGCTGCCGTTGATGCCCACCGTCACCTTCTGCATGTCGCCGAGCAGGCCCTTGTGGACCATGTTCACCGCCCGCAGAAACAGGTCGCGCTGGCTCCGCTGCTGGGTGCCGATGAAGAACTGCAGGTTCGGAAACTTCTCCGCCGCAGCGCGGGCGAGCTTGTTTTCCTCGAGCGTGAGCGAAAGCGGCTTCTGGCAGAACACGTGCTTGCCGGCCTGCAGCGCCTCCACCGCGATCTTCACGTGCCAATGGTCGGTGGTGACGACGCTCACCACGTCGATGTCGTTGCGGTCGAGCACCCGGCGGTAATCGCGGTAGCAGTCGGCCCTGCCCTTGCCGATGCCGTCGTGGTTCCGGGCCCGTTCGGCATGACGGTTGTCGACGTCGCACACGGCGAGGATGTCGCCGAAGCGGGCGTGATCGTGTGCGTCGCCCATGCCCATCGAGCCCAGGCCAATGCAGCCGATCCGCGGCCGGTCGTTGGACGACTCGTTGGCGAATGCCCTCGCCGTCCCTGGGAAGGCCGGCACGATCCCGCCGCCGAGCGCGGCCACGCCACCGATCGAGCCTGAAAGAAATCCACGACGTGATGTGCTGCCGTTCATGACGGGGTCAAACTCCTGGGTGAGGAACGGCCACTATCCTACCCGCCCCGCCGGCGACGATTTTCCCCTGGCCTCGTCATAGCCCCACGGCTCACGGCGTGGGGCTATGACGAGGCCAGGGCCGACCGCCGCCTACGGTTCACCGCGACCCGTACTACACCGGGGCCGGCGTGATCAGTTGCGAGAGAAGGGGCAGGAGTTGCTTCTTGCGACTGACGACGTTCTTGAGCTCGTAGAGGCCGCGGTCGAGGCGTGGGTAGTTGATCTCGTCCCAGGCCTCCGACTCGTGGGAGAGCAGGAGCAGCGAGCCCTGGCTGACGACGTCGGTGACGAGCAGCGCCGAGAAGTCGAGGCCGTGGCGACCGGCGAAGTCTTCCAGCGCCGTCCGCAGCTCGTCCTTCCGCTCCCAAAAGAGGTCGAAGCCCGTCTCCTCGATCTGCGAGATCGAGAACCGCACGCCGTGCTCGCTGAACTCCTTGCAATCCTCGGTGATCACGCCGGCGGCCGGCTTCGACCGCAGGGCCGAGCCGATCTCGAAGAAGTCGCGGGCATAGGTGTCGAGGTCTGCCGGACAGAGGCCGCGGAGCCAGCCAAGCACCTCGCGGTCGGTGTCGGTGGTGGTGGGGGAGCGAAGAAAGAGCGTGTCGGAGATGATCCCCGACGCCATGCAGAGCGCGATCTCGGGCCGGGGCTCGATGCCGGCCGCCCGAAACTGCCTGGCGACGAGCGTGCAGGTGGAGCCCACCGGCTCGTTGATGAAGCGGATCGGCTGGGTCGATTTCAGGCCGCCGCCGAGGCGGTGGTGGTCGAGCACCTCGACGATCTCGGCGTCCTCGGCGCCGCTCACCGCCTGCGCGAGTTCGTTGTGGTCGACGAGCACGAGCCGCGGCTTCGGCGGATTGACGATGTCGGTCTTGAAGCAGTAGCCGACGAGCCGGCCGTCATCGCCCACCACCGGAAACACCGGCTGCGACGACCGCTCGACGATGCCGCGGGCTTCCGCCAGCGCCGCCTTGCCCTCGATCGTGACGACGTCCCGCTCGACCACCGGGTCGATGAACTGGGCCGAACGGATGCGGAGCACCGTGTTGAGCGTGTCGAACGGGCTGTGGATCACCGACACGCCGTGGAGCTTCGCCAGCTCCACGAGGCCCGAGGAGAGCGTGAAGCCACCCGTCACCACCAGCACGCGGACACCATGCTCGATCGCGGGAAGGTGGATCGTGGGGCGGTCGCCGCAGACCACGATGAGCCGCTCGGGAGCGAACTGCTTCATTCGGTCGGTGAATCCCTCGGCGCTCATCGCGCCCACCATCACCATCAGTTCGTCGTCGCGATCGGGATCGACGATGTGCTGGAATCCGCCGCCGAGGGCGTCGCGGATCTTCCGCAGGCAGGTGCTCACCGTGCGCGACTTCACCGGGTCGTTTTCGGCGTGGAAGAAGAGGCCCATCACGTCGAGCACCGAGAGCACCCCGAGCACGCGGCGGTCGTCGTCGACGACCGGGATGGCCCGCAGGTCGGCCGCCTTCATCCGTTGGTAGACCTCGTGGAACGACTCGCCGAAGGCTGCCGTGACCACGTCCCGGCGGCAGAGATCCTCCACCGAGGGCCGCACGTCCATGATGATCCGCGGCGCCGGCAGGCCGGCCCGCTCGAGCACGTATTCGGTTCGCTTGTTGGGCGGTCCGCAGCAGGCGGCCACGGCGTCGGGCCTGGTGGTCTGCTGGAGCAGGTCCGCGTAGGAGATGGCCGAGCAGATGGCGTCGGTGTCGGGATTGCGGTGGCCGAAGACGAACACGCTCATGGTGGGCATCACGGGGGGCAGGGTGGAGCCAGACGAGGATTGTTCCGTGCCGCATGGATTGTGAGCAAGACGGAGTTTTTCAGGATATCGGCCGTCTCTCCACTGCGGCCGCGACGGAGCGGGAGATGGTGGCCTGAATGATTTCGGGCGGGCGTCGTGCGGGGCCGGCTTCGTACCAGCCCAACGCCGTGAGGCGTGGGGGGCGTTTCGGCTGGGGCGACTCCGCGCCCTCCAAAATGTCTGCACGCCACGGCCCCGCGTTCCACGCAGTCCGCGGGTCGGCCGACCACGGGCGGGCTACGATTCGCCGCCCTCGGGATGGCTCGGGACTCCGGCATGCATGCCTTCGGCTGCCGGCGCGCCCATGCTTCCCACTCCTCTCGACCGCATCGCCTTCGTCGGCAACCACGTGCCGCGCCGCTGCGGCCTGGCCACCTTCACCCGCGACCTCCACGAGGCGGTGGCCCGGCGGCTTCCCGAGGCCGACTGCCTCGTCGTGGCGATGAACGACCAGCCCGGCGGCTACGACTACCCGGCGGCGGTGCGTTTCGCCTGCGCCGACGCCGACCCCGCGGCCTACCGCCGGGCCGCACGGTTTCTCGACCTCGGCAACGTCGACGTCGTGTCGCTCCAGCATGAATATGGCATCTTCGGCGGGCCCGATGGGGCTCACGTGCTCGAGTTCGTCCGCGAGCTGCGGATGCCGGTGCACACCACGCTGCATACCGTGCTCGCCCGTCCCTCGGCCGGCCAGCGGCAGGTGCTCGACGAACTGCTCCACCTCTCGGCCCGCGTGGCGGTGATGACCGAGCGGGGCCGCGAACTCCTCCAGGCCGTGCATGGCGTGGCCGCCGACCGCATCGACGTGATCCCCCACGGCATCCCGGAGATGGACTTCGCCGACCCCGCCTTCCACAAGGACCGCTTCGGCCTCGACGGGGCGAGCGTGTTGCTCACCTTCGGCCTGCTCTCGCCCGCCAAGGGCATCGAGCAGGTGATCGCCGCGCTTCCCGAGATCGTGGCCCGGCACCCCCGCGTGGTCTACCTCGTGGTCGGGGCCACGCACCCGCACCTGCTGCGGCACGAGGGGGAGCGGTATCGCGACTCGCTCGTGCGGCAGGCCGCCGATCTCGGCGTGGCCGACCACGTGGTGTTCCACGACCGCTACGTCGACATGCCGGAACTGCTCGCCTTCATCGCGGCCGCCGACATCTACGTCACGCCCTACCTGTCGGAAGACCAGATCACGTCCGGCACCCTGGCCTACGCCTTCGGCTGTGGCAAGGCGGTGATCTCCACCCCCTACTGGCACGCCCGCGAACTCCTCGCCGACGGCCGTGGTGCGATCGTGCCCTTCCACGACCCGGCCGCGATCGCCCGCGAGGCCTGCAGCCTGCTCGCCGACGACGCCCGCCGCACCGCGATGCGGAAGCAGGCCTGGCTGCTCGGCCGGGAGATGGTCTGGGGCCGCGTGGCCGACCGCTACGCCGAGGCGCTGGCCCGCACCCGCCTCGCCATGCTCGTGAAGCCCCGTCGCGGTGGCCACGCGGCCCCGGCGGCGCCGCGGCGGGCGTTGCCCGGCCTCGTGTTCGACCACCTCTGGCGGCTCACCGACTCGACCGGACTCCTCCAGCACGCCACCTACGCGATCCCGGCGCTCCGCGAGGGCTACTGCACCGACGACAACGCCCGCGCGCTCGCGCTCATGGTGCTGCTCGAGGATCTCGGCCTCGACTCGCCCCGCACGGTGCGGGCGGCGGCCACCTACGCGGCGTTCCTGGGCCACGCCTTCGATCCAGCAAGCGGCCGCTTCCGCAACCTCATGGCCTACGACCGGCGCTGGCTCGACGACGGCGAAAGCGACGACTGCCTCGGCCGGGCCCTGGTGGCCCTCGGCACATGCATCGGCCGTTCGCGGGATGTCGGGCTCCAGCGATTCGCCATGCGGTTCTTCGAGCCCGCCGTCCGGGCGATGCTCGCCACCACGAGCCCCCGGGGCTGGGCGCTGGCGATCCTCGGCCTCCAGGAATACCTCCGCCGCCTCCACGGCGACAGGCTCGCGGCCGACGCCCGCCGGGAGCTCACCGATCGGCTCCTCGCGCTCCACCACGGCAATGCGTCCCACGACTGGCCGTGGTTCGAGGACGTGGTCGCCTACGAAAATGCCCGCCCCTGCCAGGCGCTGATCTCGAGCGGACGCTGGGCGGGCCAGCCCGATGCCCTCGCCGCCGGCGTGAGGATGCTCGAGTGGCTCGCTGACCGGCAGACCGCGGCCACGGGCCGCTTCGCGCCGGTCGGGTGCCGCGGCTTCCTGCGGCGGGGCGAGCCTGCCGCGGCGTTCGACCAGCAGCCGATCGAGGCGCAGGCGATGGTCGCGGCCTGCTGCGAGGCCTACCACGCGACGGGCGACCAGCGCTGGCTGGAGCGTGCGTGGGCGGCCTTCGACTGGTTCCACGGACACAACGTGCTCGGCACCGCGGTCGGGGATCCCCGCACCGGCGGCTGCCGCGACGGTCTTCTCGAGGACCGTGCCAACGAGAACCAGGGGGCGGAATCGACGCTTGCCTACCTCGGGTCGCTGGTGGAGATGCGGTTCGTGGAAGCGTCGACGGTCGATCGTCCGCGGGAGCCCGCGGCGGCCCGCGGCCCCGGCGAGCACTGCGGTCGCTGAAATCACGCGGGGGTGGCCATGCAGGTGACACGAACCGGCCTGCTGCTCCGCCCCAACAATGCCCGGGTGCTGTACCGCCCCTTCGAACCGCCGAGCCCGCAGCGGGCGATGCGGATCATGGGCCGCGTGATGCAGCTCGGCGACGACGACGTGGAGCGACTCCTTGCCGACGTGCTTTCCGAGTTTCACGGCCGCCATCAGCGGCTCGTGCAGTTCTTCGCCGAGCGGTTCGAGGCGGTGCGGCACCACCTCCTCACCGACGAACCGCTCAGCGAGCCGCGCCGGCTGCTCGTCGGCTCCTACTTCACGCAGGAATACGCCCTCGAGAGCGCGGCCCTCTTCAATCCCTCGCTCGTCTGGCATCCCGACCAGCGGGGTCTGCCCGCGGGGTCGGCGAGGTTCATTCTCAGCCTGCGTGCCACGGGCGAGGGGCACGTCTCCAGCGTCGGCTTCCGCACCGGCACCATCGACGCCGCTGGCACCATCGCCCTCGCCCCCCCGACCGGCTTCGTGACCGCACCCCGGGTGGTCGCCAACGCCACCTACGAGAAGCCGCTCTTCCTCCGCAAGCTCGCCGAGCTCGGCGTGGTCGACGGCTTCGTCGAGCCCGTCTTCGCCCCGCTCGACGACCGGTTCACGCTCCGCGACCTCGAGATCTCGCTCGCCGCGACGTCGCGATTGCAGCGGTCGCGTCGCCGTGAGTGGGAGCCGCTCGCGGCCGCGATCCTGGCCCTTGCCAAGGCCAACTACGAGATCGAGTGCGATCCCGACTCCGACCTCTCCGAGCGGGTCATCTTCCCCTACTCTCCCGCCGAGACCAACGGCATCGAAGACGCCCGCTTCGTACGATTCGTCGACGACGACGGCTCCGTCCGCTACTGCGCCACCTACACGGCCTTCGACGGCAGCGTAATGCTGCCGCAGTTCGTCGAGACCGACGACTTCGTCCGGTTTCGGGTGAGCACGCTCAACGGCCCCGAGATCGCCAACAAGGGGATGGCCCTCTTCCCCCGGCGGATCCGCGGCTCCTACGTGATGCTCTCGCGGCAGGACGGCGAAACGATCTCCGTGATGGAGTCGGACATGCTCCATTTCTGGCACACCCGTCGGCTCGTGCTGCGTCCGACGTTCCCGTGGGAATACGTGCAGATCGGCAACTGCGGATCGCCGATCGAAACGGAGGCGGGCTGGCTCGTGCTCACGCACGGCGTGGGCCCGATGCGGAAATACTCGATCGGCGCCGTGCTGCTCGACCTCGACGACCCGAGCCGGGTGCTCGGCCGCCTGCGCGAGCCGCTGCTCACCCCCAACGAAAACGAGCGGGTGGGCTACGTGCCCAACGTGGTTTACAGCTGCGGCGCCGCCGTGCATGCCGGACTGCTCGTCATCCCCTACTCGATGAGCGACTTCGCCACGTCGTTCGCCACGGTGCCGCAGGCCGACGTGCTCGCCGCCCTCACCGACGCCGGCGCCTGATCACGATGCCGGCGGTGAGATAACCACCACGTCGTAGCCGACGCCACCCGTGCCGGCCCGAGGCCTCACGGCCTACGGCTAGAGCGCCTCGTGGTTATGTGGAGCGGCGACGTGGCAAACCAGATGCGGTAGGCGAGGGGGTCGGCAAACGCTCGAGGAGCCTTGGGCGTATCCTCGCCCCGGCGACGAGACTTTTGCCGCCCCCGAGCCGGCGATACACGTATCTCGAACGCGCTCTCGTATGGTCGGACCGCAGGCGCCTTGCCACCCAAAAACGTCGCCCCCCTCCGGCGCAGAACGGGCGTTCCACGCGGAGGGGGGCTGAACGAGGCCACGCACCGAAGCGGCGCGTCGAGCCGCTCGCGGGTCGGGCTGCCGGACGCTGTCACGATCCGGCCTGCCGGATCCGGCCTACTTCGCCACGGAGACGGCCGCCACCTGGGGCTGCGACGGGGCGCTCGTGGCCTTCGCCACTGCCGGTGTGGGCGACGAGGTCGCCGCGACGCCGCAGCAGCTCGTCACCACCGTCGACGACACGATCGTCTCGCAGCAGGCCACGCGGTGGCAGTGGAGCCGGCCGCACGAGTCGTAGTGGGCCACGGTGCCGCACGACGAGCCGCAGCAGCTGGTCGAGCACGCCGTCTCGCAGCAGACCGGCTCGACGTAGCAGCACGGCTCGCAACACCGGCGCCGGTGGCACCGGGCGGCCTCGGCGTCCCAGCTCGACACGAACGCGGCGACGCATGCCACCGCACCGATCAAACGGCCAAAAATCTTTCCGCTCATGATGGAAGCCCTCGAGGATCCCCCGGCTGAAAACACGGCGAACCCTCCACGGGCCGCCGTCCCGGGGGGCGGCGAACAGTAGGCGGCACCGACAAATCTCGGCAATCAACGGGCCACGGGCACGGCGAGCGGCGGCCGCCCGGCGGGTGGACACTTCGCCGCCACGCACGAACTCCCGCCTATTCGGATAGCCAACCGCCCCCCCTCGCCCGACAATGGTGTTTCGACCAACCCGCCCACGCGACCCCCACCCCGATCCGCGGAGCCCGCCTGCATGACACCCGCCCCCACCTCACCGGCCGGCGACCCCACCGCCCAGCGGGCGTTGGCGATCAATCTCGACGACTCCATCTACGGCAGCTTCTCCGAGATCGGGGCCGGTCAGGAGGTGGCCCGCTGGTTCTTCGCCGCCGGCGGCGCCGCGGGCACCGTGGCGAAGACGATGTCGGCCTACGACATGACCGTCAGCGACGCCGTGTATGGCAAAACCTCCCGCTACGTCTCGCGGGATCGCGTGGAGCAGATGCTCGACCACGAATACACGCTGCTCCGCGAGCGGCTCGACGCCTCCCGCGGCGACCGCACCCGGTTCTTCGCGATCGCCGACACCGCGGCGGCGAAATCGTTCTCCGGCGGCAACGAGTGCCATGCCTGGATGGCGATCCGTTTCCAGCACGCGGTGCGCTCGCCCACGAGCGACGTCGTGCTCCACGTGCGGCTGCTCGACTCCACCAACGCCCAGCAGGCCGACGCCCTCGGGCGGCTCGGCGTAAACCTGATCCACGCCGTCTTCGCCCACTGGAAGTCGCCGCGCACGCTGCTCGAGACGCTCCTCGAGCACGTGGGCCGCGAGCGGCTGGAGATCGACTGGGTGCAGGCGGCCGGGCCGGCCTTCGAGGGCGTCGACAACCGCCTGCTCGGCCTGCATCTCGTCCGCATCGGCTACACGCCCGCCCTGCTCTTCGACGTCGACGGCACGCCACTGCTCGCCTCGGAATCGATCCGGCACAAGCGGGTGCTCGTCGAGCGCGGCCGGTTCGCCCCGGTCACGAGCCTCAACCTGGAGATGCTCGCCAAGGCCCGCGAGGCCTTCGAGGCGAGCCCGGCGCCGCGGACGCCCGCCGGCGGGCCGGCGCACGAGCCGGGCGAGATCCGGGAGATCCTCGAGATCACCATGAACAACCTCCGCGACCGTGGCAGCGCGGAAGACTCCGATTTCCTCGCCCGCGTCGACCTCATCAACGCGGTGGGAAAGATGGTGCTCGTCAGCGACCTCGGCGCCTTCCATTCCCTCGGCGAGTACCTCGCCGACCGGCGGGTCGACGCCACCGGCCTCGTGCTCGGCGTGCCGCTCCTGCGGGAACTCTTCAACGACACCCACTACCGCTCGCTCGACGGCGGCATCCTCGAGGCCTTCGGCCGGCTTTTCACCCACGGCGTGCGGATGTACGTCTATCCCACTCGCGACGTGATCACGGGGGCCGTCGTGACGGCCGACACGATGAAGGTGCCCCCGCACCTCGCCCACCTCTTCGAGCACCTGCGGGTCAACGGCCTGATCCTCGGCCTGCCCTGCGACGCCGCCGCGCTGCGAACCTATTCCAGCGAGGACGTGCGGTCACGGATCTGCTCGGGGGATCCGACGTGGCGGGAGCTCGTCGCCCCCGAGGTGGCCACGCTCATCGACCGCAACGGCTTCTTCGGCGCGGCCTGCCCCACGCGGGACGCGTAGCCTCGTAAGCGGGAGGGCGGCGTCACGCTCGGCGCTGCTCCCGGGAAGCGTAACCGCGTAAGCGGTACGACTGCGTCACGCTCGGCGCTGCTCCCGGGAAGCGTAACCGCGTAAGCGGTACGACTGCGCCACGCTCGGCGTGGTCCCCATCGCTCACGCGATTGGGCTTCCCGATGCCACGCCCAGCGCTGCTCCCGGGAAGCGTAACCGCGTAAGCGGTACGACTGCGCCACGCTCGGCGTGGTCCCCATCGCTCACGCGATTGGGCTTCCCGATGCCACGCCCAGCGCTGCTCCCGGGAAGCGTAACCGCGT
>JBJTDZ010000133.1:0-80429 GCA_046092585.1 Pirellulales bacterium
GCTCTCAGCGGAGGTGATCCGCGACCAGGCGCTCGCCGCGGCGGGCCTGCTCTCGCGGAAGAAGGGGGGGCCGAGCGTGAGGCCGCCGCAGCCGAGCCTCGGCTTGATCGCGGCCTTTGGCGGCAGCACCGACTGGCAGACGAGCACGGGCGAGGATCGCTACCGCCGCGCCCTGTACACGACCTGGCGGCGGAGCAATCCCTATCCTTCGATGGCCACCTTCGACGCCCCCAATCGCGAGGTCTGCACGCTCCGCAGGCCCCGCACCAACACGCCGCTGCAGGCGCTCGTGACGCTCAACGACCCGGTCTACGTCGAGGCGGCGCAGGCGCTTGCCCGGAGATTGCTCCGTGAAGGGGGCTCCACCGCGGCGGATCGGGCCACGCGGGGCTTCCGGCTCGTGCTTTCCCGGATGCCCACCGGCCCCGAGATCGACCGGCTCGTGAAGCTCCACGACGACGTGGCGGCGGACTATCGCGCCGACGCGGCGGCGGCCAAGCAGATGGCCACCGAGCCGCTCGGCGCCCCGCCGGCCGACCTCGGCATCGACACGCCGGAGAAGCTGGCCGACCTTGCCGCCTGGACGGTCGTCGCCAACGTGATCCTCAACCTCGACGAGACCTTCATGTGTCCTTAGGGCCGCCCGCCATGAACCCCCTCCTCGAACACAAGCTGCTCGCCACCCGCCGCCACCTGCTCGGCGGCATGGGGGGCGGCATCGGCGCGATCGCGTTGGGCCACCTACTCGGCGGCTCGGCTCGCGGGGCGGCGGGGAGCGGCCCCGGCGGCGCGATGCCGGCCGATCCGCTCGCCGCCCGGCTGCCGCCGCTGCCCGCCAAGGCCAAGCGGATGATCGTGATCCACCTCACGGGTTCACCGCCGAACCTCGACATGTACGACCACAAGCCCGAGCTCGTGAAGCACGACGGCGAGGACTGCCCGGCCGAGTATCTGGCAGGGAAGACGTTCGCGTTCACCAGCGGCACGCCCAAGCTCCTGGGCACCCGCCGCAGCTGGGTGAAGTGCGGCGAGAGCGGCATCGAGCTTTCCGACGCGATCCCGAACCTCCACCGCGTGGCCGACAAGCTCTGCTTCATCAAGAGCATGCACACGGACCAGTTCAACCACGCCCCCGCCGAGTTGATGGTCTACACCGGGTCGCCGCGGGCGGGCCGGCCGAGCCTCGGCTCGTGGGTGACCTACGGCCTGGGCACCGAGAACGCCGATCTGCCGGGCTTCGTGGTGCTCATCTCATCGGGTGTGCAGCCCAACGGCGGCACGAGCAGTTTCGGCTCCGGCTTCCTGCCGAGCGTCTACCAGGGCGTGCAGTGCCGGTCGAAAGGCGATCCGGTGCTGTACGTCTCGGACCCGCCTGGCATGAATCGCGCGATGCGTCGCAAGACGCTCGATGCGATCAAGGATCTGAACGAGGTTCAGGCCCGCGAGTTCGGCAATCCGGAAACGCTGACCCGGATCGCGCAGTACGAACTCGCCTACCGGATGCAGGCGAGCGTGCCGGACGTGATGGACATCTCGAAGGAACCGAAGCACGTCCTCGAGGCCTACGGGGCGACGCCCGGCGGGGCGAGTCTGGCGAACAATATCATGCTCGCCCGGAGGCTGGTGGAGCAGGGCGTGCGGTTCGTGCACCTCTTCGACTGGGGCTGGGACTTCCACGGCACCAATCCCGGTGAGGACATCCGCGACGGACTCACGAAAAAAGCCGCGACGTTCGACCAGCCGGCGGCAGCCCTGATCGAGGATCTGGCGGAACGGGGGCTGCTCGAGGACACGCTCGTGCTGTGCACCGGCGAGTTCGGCCGGACGCCCTTCCGCGAGGGCCGCACGGCCGACGGCGGCATCCTGGGGCGTGACCACTATCCCGACTGCTACAGCGTGTGGATGGCCGGCGGCGGCGTGAAGGGGGGCCACGTGCACGGTGCGAGCGACGATCTCGGCTTCACGGTGGCGAACGATCCGGTGCACGTCCACGACCTCCAGGCCACGATCCTGCACCTCCTCGGCTTCGACCACACCAAGCTCACCCGGCGATTCCAGGGCCGTGACTTCCGTCTCACCGACGTGCACGGCCGCGTCGTCTCGGAAATCCTCGCCTGACCTCCGCCCCGGGAACGGCCGGCAGAGCGCGAGCGGGCGGTCCGGACGCAGACGGTCACGGTGCCGCGTCGCGGTCGAGCTCGATGCACACGAGCCGGTCGGCACCACGGACGAACAACAGGCCGTGCGCCAGGATCGGCGCTGCCCAGGCCGGATACGCGAGCGGCCGCCCAGCCCCCGGGGCTGGCTGCGGTTCATCGACCGACACGTCACCCAGCGGGACGAACTCCCTGGAATCCTCCCGGACCACGAGCAGGCGACCACGCTCCGCGAGGCAGAAAAAGTGGCCATCGGCCCAGAGCAGGCTCGTGCGGCCGAGGCCGGACTGCGACCAGGCCACGCGGCCGGTCTTCCACTCGACACACCGCAGTTCCGCGTTTTCCGTGTGCCGGCCGCTGCAGCCGTAGACGAAGCCGTCTCGATGGATCGGCGTGCTCCAGTGCGCCTGGAGACTCTTGTCACGACGCCGCGCCTCGTCCTGCCAGACGACCTCGCAGCCGCCGGGTGCGACCCGCACCAGCGCCGTGCCGGGGCCGTAGCACTCGCTGATGAGCACCTCGTCGCCGACGACGACGGGATTGGCGGCGTTGACGCTTTCGAGCACCTTCGCCCGCCAGGGGAAGTGAAAATCCTCCACGCCCCTCAGCGGGTCGAAGCCAACGAGACCGCCGCGGGCGAAGACGAAGCCCCAGCGTCGGCCCCGGATCGTGGCACACACGGGGCTCGCGTAGCTCGCCAACTCGTCGCTGAACCGGTACCGGACGGCGCCCGTCCGCTTGTCGAAGGCCACGACACCCGAGTCAGCACCGCGGACGCGGTCGAGCTGCCCCGGCGGCACGTCTTGGCCCTCCCGGGGCGAGCCGCCGATGTTCGCGATCAGAAGCTCGCCCTCGACGACGGGGGTACCGCCGACGCCGAAGAAGTTCTGCACCACGCCGAACTCGGCGACGGTGTCGACCTTCCACACGACCGCACCGTCGAGCACCCGGAGACAGTGCAGCGTGCCCTCGGCACCGACGATGTAGACACGGTCGTCGTCGACGACCGGACAGCAGCGCGGTCCGCCGTCGTACCCGTAGAGATCCTCGTACGCGGTCGGATCGTCGAAGTGCCAGAGCGGTTCGCCGGTCTCGGCGTGCAGGCAGTCGAGGCGGTTCGTGTCGCCGAGGCGGGTGAACAGGAACAGGCGGCCGCGCGAGACCGACGGCATCGCGTAGCCCGATCCGAGCCTGCGCTGCCAGAGCACTCGCGCGCCCCGGAGGCCGGCGGCCGTGAAGAAGCCGGTTTCCGGGCTCGTGCCATCGCCGCACGGGCCGAGGAACGCGGGCCAGTCGCACCCCTGCTCACGGGTCCAGAGGTCGGGCACGTCGCCCGCCGCCGCACAGAGCGGAGACAGCACCATCACGGCGAAGACGACGCACCGCCGGGTCATGCTCGATGACACCGACCGCATGAGGACGAAGGATGACGCGCCGACGAGGCGGAGACGGTGCATCTCAGCGGGAGAGGAAGTAGTGGAAGGAGTCGGTGAGCGCCAGCCAACTCGCCTCGATCACGTTCTCGCTCACGCCCACGGTGCCCCACACGGCGTCGCCATCGGTGCTCTCGATCGACACCCGCACCTTCGCCGCCGTGCCCTCCTGGGCGTTGATCACCCGCACCTTGTAGTCGAGCAGGTGCATCCGCTCGACCGCCGGATAGGCCGCTTCCAGCGCCTTGCGCAGGGCCGCGTCGAGGGCGTTCACCGGGCCATCCCCCTCCGCCACCTCGTGCCGCTGCACGCCGTTGACGAGCAGTTTCACCGTGGCCGCGGTGCGGACATCGCTTCCGTCGCGGCTCTCCACGGAAACCTGGTAGCTCTGCTTCTCGAACCGGGCAGCGAAGGTGCCGGCGCAGCGGTCGACGAGGAGGTCGAACGAGGCCCCGGCCGCCTCGAACTGCCAGCCCTCGTTCTCGAGGCGGCAGACCTCCGCCAGCACGCGGTCGAGGAGGGCGCGGTCGTTCCGCACGTCGGGCCGCGTGACGAGGGCGGCGATGTTGGATCGCCCGGAGAGTTCGCTCACGAGCACCCGCCGCGAGTTGCCCACCGCCTCCGGGGCGATGTGCTCGTACGACTCGGTCGCCTTGGCGATGGCGTGCACGTGCATGCCGCCCTTGTGGGCGAAGGCGCTCGAGCCGACGAAGGGCTGCCCCGGTCGGTACGACATGTTGGCCGTCTCGTAGACGAACCGCGACAGCTCCGTGAGATGGGCCGTACCCGTGCCACCGAGCACCGTGTACCCGGCCAGCTTGAGGGCGAGGTTGGCGACCACGGAGATGAGGTCGGCGTTGCCGCACCGCTCGCCGAGGCCGTTGATCGTGCCCTGCACCTGCACCGCGCCGGCCGCGACCGCGGCCAGGGAGTTGGCGACGGCGAGGTCGCAGTCGTTGTGGCAGTGGATGGCCAGCGGCGTCTCGGCCTTGGCTGCGACGAGTGCCGCGGCCGCCTCGCCGACGAGCCGCGTGATCTCGTGCGGGAGCGTGCCGCCGTTGGTATCGCAGAGCACGATCCGCGTGGCGCCGGCCCGCGCCGCCGTGACGATGGTCTCGGCCGCATAGGCGGCGTCGAGCTTCCAGCCGTCGAAGAAGTGCTCCGCGTCGTAGAAGACTTCGCGGCCCGCGGCGACCAGGTGCGCGATCGTGTCGGAGATCATCGCGAGGTTCTCCTCGCGGCTCACCCCGAGCACCTCCGACACGTGGAAGGCCGACGTCTTGCCCACGATGGTCACGACCGGCGTGCCGGCGTCGAGCAGGGCCTTCATGCCCGGATCCTGCGCGGCCGTCATGCCGCGGCGGCGGGTCATGCCGAAAGCACAGACCTTCGAGCGGCGGAGGTTCAACCCCTGCACTCGCTCGAAGTACTGCGCATCCTTCGGATTCGAGAGCGGATAGCCCCCCTCGATGAAGTCGACGCCAGCCTCGTCGAGCCGCCGGGTGATGGCGAGCTTGTCCTCGAGCGAGAAGTTCACTCCCTCCCCCTGGGATCCGTCGCGGAGCGTGGTGTCGTAGATCTCGATCGAACGCACGGGTCACCGATGGCTGGCTGGCCCGGCGGTCGATCGGCCGGGATGCCCTAGGGTAGTCGCCGCGGGCGGGCTTCGGAATCGCCCCCCGTACGGGGCCGGGATCGCGACGCACCATCCCGGGTGGCCTCACGTCGCATTCTCCCGGGGCACGCCAGCCATGCCCATCGAGCAGCCCGAGGCCCCGGCCCTCTCCCGCCGCGGATTGACCGGTCTCGCCGCCGGCTCGGACATCATGCGGGACTGGCTTCGTAGGAGCCCAACGCCGTGAGGCGTGGGGCCGGTGGTGAGATCCGCACCACACCGATGGCAACGCCACTCGTGCCGGCCAGGAGCCTCACGGCCGACGGATCGTACGGGCACGGATCACAGACATGCGGTCCGGCCGGATGCCGCACGGAGCGTGCTGCGGGCCGCGGCGAACGCCTCGTTGCCCACCGTGCCGGACTCGTCGGCGCTGAACTCGGGCTTGAGTCGCTCGAGAAAGAACATCTCGACCGCGCCCTTGCCCTTCACCTCGAGCAGGCCGCGGGGCGTGCATTCGAACCAGGGAGCGATCAGCCGTTCGACCACACCCGACACGTTGATCCGCCCCGGCTCGCCGGTGCTCTCCATCCTGGCGGCGGTGTTCACCGTGTCGCCCCAGAGGTCGTAGAGAAACCGCTGCTCGCCGATCACGCCGGCGACGAGCGGCCCCGAATGCAGGCCGATGCGGATCGGGAACGTGGCCTGCCCGGCCGCCTGCCGCTCCCGGCCGATCTCGGCCGCGGCCTCGCGCAGCCGCAGGGCGAAGGCAGCGGCATCCACCGCATGGGAGCCCGCGGGCTCGGGCACGCCGGCGGCGGCCATGTAGGCATCGCCGATCGTCTTGAGCTTCTCCATCCCGCAGTCGGCGAGCAGCTGGTCGAAGCGGAGAAAGTAGCGGTCGAGCCCGGCGATCAACTCGCGAGGCGGCATCGTCTCGGCCGTCTTCGTGAAGCCCACGAAGTCGGTGAACAGCACCGTAACCGAGGCGAAGTGCCGCGGTTCGCTGGCGCCCCGGTCGGCGAGTTCGTCGGCGATCTGCCGTGGAAACACCCGGTAGAGGAGGTCGCGGGTCTTCCGCAGGCTGTCCTCGACCCGCCGGTTCGCCTCGCCAAGCTCGCGGTGCATCTCCGCGAGCTTGGTGTTCTGCTGCAGGATGTTCTCGTACGTCGAGAGCAGGAGATTGAGGAGCTGGCGGCGCGTGACGTCGAGCCGCAGCGTCTCGCCGGCATACTCGATCTCGAGCGGCTCGCCGGGCCGATCGCGGGCCGAATCCTGGGCGAGCAGGTGGTCCACGCGGTCGAGGATATGGGCCGGCTCGTAGGGTTTGGTCACGTAGGCGTCGGCACCCGCACGAAGTCCGGCGAGGATGTCGCTCGTCGCGGCGAGCGACGTGAGCATCAGCACCGGGATGCGGCGGAGCTCGGGATCCGACTTCACCGCCTGGCAGAGGGCATGGCCGTCCATCTCCGGCATCTCGACGTCGGAGATGAGGATCGCCGGGCGGTGTTCGCGCACGAGGTCGAGCGCCCGGCCCCCGTCGGCCGCCCAGTGCACCACGTGGCCCCGCGACTCGAGCGCCTTGGTGAGGATCATCGCCGGCACCCGGCTGTCCTCGGCGATCACGATGGTGCGTCCGGCGGCGGTGCTCATGCCGAGCAGGATAGCAGCGACGGCTGGTAGACTCGCGGGAGTTCCTGTTTCTCCCCCAACACGCCCCGATGCACCGCACGACCGACGCGAGCAGCACACCTTCGCCGGCCATGCCTGGCTGATCCGCGACGCAGAGAGCCGCGATCTGGGCTGGGTTCGCGGCAAGGCCGGGCGGATCGAGGGCACGATCGACGACTCGCTCCCGGCGGCAAGGCCACCGGCTGCGGCCGCCGAGACGCCCTACGGCTCGATGAAGCGGCTGTCGTTCCTGAAGCGCCACCTCCTCGACGCCGCCCGCTGAGCCGGCTTCAGCACCGGTCACCGCGTGCGCTTGAAGGGCGCCGTCGCATCGAGCGCGTCGGCGGCATCGACCATGAAGTCGGTCAGGTGGTCGATCTGCATCTGCATGATGGTGGTCGGTGAGCGACGCACCGACGGGTCGGCGAGGATCTCCACCCGCAGTCTGGCGATCTCGGCCTTCGCCTCGAACTGGCCGAGCTCGTTGCCCGAGATGGTGGCCGGGTTTCTCGCCCGCACCGCCCGGACCGTCGCCAGATCCTCGGCGGCAATTCGGGCGGAGACGCGGGCCGCCGCCTGCTGCATCTCGACGGCGCTGCCATGCGGCTGGCGACGCATGGCAGCGAGCTGTTCGCGAAGCAGCGTCACCCGGTTCGACAGTCGCCGCATGTCGGTCTGGGTCACCAGGCCGGGTATCTGCCGGTTGAGTTCCTCGGCCTTTTCCACCCGCAGTTCGGCGAGCCGCAGCCGCGCAGCCGTGTAGGCCTCGTGGACGGCAGCATCGGCCGGCGGGGCGACCGGCTCCGGCTCCGTGCCGGGAGGCCCACCGGCCACGACCAGACACAGAACGCCGACCGTCAGCACGGTCGTTAGCACGAGCGCGGTGGCACGGCCGAGCCGCCTGCCTGAGAAGACGCTTCGCATGATCCATCCTACGGATCGGCCAGCCCCCGAGGCCAGCGGGAGTTCGAGGCGGGCTACAATCACGCTTGTCCGCGGGCTTCATCGGGGCACGGGACGCAGTTCGAGCTCACGCGGCGAGTCGACGCAGCCTGCCCAACAGCCCCATGCAGCCCCGCCTGCGCCCGCGGAAACCAAGCTGGGCTGTCGCCTTCCGTCCGCTTCAAGCGCGGCGAAGAACCTCCCGATCACATGGCACACGGGGATGGACATGACGGGGCCACCCCCGCAGAAGACTGAGCCCGGCTGGACATGCGACACGACCGACGACCGACCAGGCGAGCCGGGCTCCGCGCCCCGGAACGGCTCGAACAGCGCCAGCTGCTCGCGGTGCTGCCCCCGGGCTTCCGGGAGGATCTCGTGGTGCAGGGCCTGCGAAGCCCGACCGCCATGGCGATCGCCCCCGATGGACGAATCTTCGTCGCCCAGAAGAACGGCGCGATCCGCGTGATCAAGGACGGCGTTCTGCTGCCGAATCGTTTCGCGTTTCTGGCCGCGGAGAGAAGTTACGAGTATGGGCTTTGCGGACTCGCGTTGGACCCGAACTTCACCACCAACGGCTATGTGTACGTGAACTACATCGCCCAGGGGACGCCAACCCGCAACATCATCGAACGGCTCACCGCGGACGGCGACGTGGCCGCCCCGGGCAGCAGCACGACGATCTTCGAGGTTGCCGAGGTCAATCCCCCCGGGCCGACCGGCAACTACCACGTCGGCGGCGCGATGCACTTCGGCATCGATGGCAAACTTTATGTCGCCACCGGCGACAACACGAATCCTGCCGACGCCCAGAGCCTGGGCAACCTGCACGGCAAGATTCTGCGGATCAACCCGGACGGAACCATTCCAGCCGACAATCCGTTCTTCACGATCGCACAGGGCAACGCCCGCGCCATGTGGGCGTACGGACTCCGGAACGCCTTCACGTTCGCCATCCAGCCCGGCAGCGGCACCATGCTGATCAACGACGTGGGGCAGAACTCCTACGAGGAGATCAATCTCGGCCGCGCGGGCGGCAACTACGGCTGGCCGCTCACGGAAGGGCCGACGACCGACCCGCGGTTCGACGCACCGCTCCATGCCTACTCGCACGCGTCCACGGCCCAAGGCGCCGCGTGCATCGCCGGCGGTGTCTTTTATGACCCGGCCACGACGGCGTTTCCGGCGGCATACACGGGGCGGTATTTCTTCGCCGACTTCAACAACGCTTGGATGTCCACCCTCGACCCGAACACGGGCGAGGTGGCGTCGTTCGCCACCGACATCAGCCCGATGACGGTCGATATCGACGTCGGGCCCGATGGCGCGATCTACTACCTTGCGTGGGGCAACGGCGCCTCGGTGAACCGGGTCTCGTACACCGGCACACTCGAGCCGTCGATCTCGAGGCAGCCGGCGGCCACGACCGTGTCCGCCGGGTTCGAGGCCTCTTTTGCCGCGGCAGCCACGGGAGACGGGCTGCTGTCCCACCGTTGGCAGCGGGCGGAGCCCGGGTCGACGACATTCGTCGACCTGCCCGGCGCCACCGCAGCGACGCTCACCCTGCCCGACGTGACGGTGGGCGACTCACAGGGCCGGTACCGCGTGATCGTGTCCAACAGGCATGGATCGGTCACGAGCGACCCGGCGACGCTCACCGTGGTCGCCAACTCACCGCCGGCCATCACGGTGTCGAGCCCCGCGGGAGGCACACGCTTCTCCGGTGGCGATCGCATCTCGTTCACGGCTTCGGCACACGATTCCGAGACGGGCCCCTTGCCGGCTGCCGCGCTGTCGTGGCAAGTCGACATGCTGCATGGCACCGTGGCTCGTCCGATCGTGCCGCCGACGTCGGGATCCTCCGGTGAATTCGTCGTTCCGGACGACACTCCCTACACCCGCAGCGACGTGATGCTCCGGCTCACGGTGTCGGCACCCGACCCCGTGTCCGGCATCCTCGGCAGCACGACAGTCGACCTGCTGCCTCGCATCAGCGTGGTGACCCTGGCGAGTTCCGCCCCTGGCATTGTCCTCGGCCTCGACGGCGAACCACTGTCGACGCCTTATGCGGTGGAAAGCGTCGCCGGCACTCGACGCTCGCTCTCTGCCGCACCGTTTCAGATCACGGCCACCGGCTTTCAGCGATTTCTCGGCTGGCAGGATGGCGGCGACGCGGCCCGGGACGTGCGCGTTCCGGCGACCGACACGACCTACCTGGCGCACTATGCGCCGTCTCCCGTCTACGTGGAGTCGTTCGACGGTGGAGACGACCTGCGATTCCGGCCGCTGAGCGGCACATGGCAGATGAACGCCCAGGGAGCCTATCGCGGCGGCCTCCTGGGAACCGACGCAGCGATCTCGGCTCTCGACGCCGACCTCCCCCTGTCGGCGACGTTCGACATCGGCGCCGAGATTCGCCTGAACGCGGGCGTGTCGAATGGCTTCGTGATTTTCGACGTGGCCGACTCCAGCGACTTCAAGTACGTCGGCCTCCGCGGCCGCAGTGGCGAGATCGTCGCGGGCAGGCGCACGCCACAAGGCTGGAAAGACGAGATGGCGGTCAGGCATGCATGGGCGGCGAACGGATCCGTGCCCATCGCGGTACGGGTCTCCGGCTCGGAAATCCGCGTCACCGTCGAGGGCGGGCACGTGTTCGAGCATGATTTCGGCGAGTCGCTGACGGGGAGGGGCGTGGGCCTGGCATCGCGGAGCGGCGGTGCCGAGTTCGACCGGTTCTTCCTCCGGAACGGGGGCGTCGATCCCGGGGTGTTCGTCACGGCAACGAGCATTCCTGAGAACAACGCGCCCGGGGGGCTCGTCGGCATCCTCGGCACCCGCGGCTGGGGCTACGGCGCGACATTCCGTTACGAACTTGTGCCGGGTACGGGCGACGCCGACAACGCCGCCTTTGCGATCCAGGGCGACCAGCTGCGGGCCGCCACGCGGTTCAACTTCGAGCGGCGTTCCAGTTACACCATCCGGGTGCGGTCGACCGAAGCAACCGGCGTCATCAGCGAGCAGCCGCTCGCCATCACGATCGAGGATGACCCTGCCGAACATCCCAGGGTGGAGGCGGTGGCAGGCCCGCCAGCGGGCGTGTACCGGGCGGGCGACACGCTCCTGTTCACGGTGGAGGCTTCGCACGCCGTCGTCGTCCACGGCCTGCCGGAACTGTCGTTCCAGATTGGACGTACCGTCCGCAAGGCGGTCTACACGACCGGGTCGGGCACGACCACGCTGACCTTCTCCTGCATCGTCTCGCCGAGCGACCGCGCTGGCACGGTGACGCTCGGGAGAGCGATCCGCCTGCCGATGTCCAGTTCGATCACGGCGGCAGGGGCACCGTTGGCGACGGCGTTGCCGCAGCCCGGCGCCGCGATTCCCAATGTTGTCATCGACAACCTCCCGCCGCAGCCCGTCGGCACGCTGGCCACACCGGCACCGGGAACGTACAAGACGGGAACGATCCTGAGGTTTCGCGTCGCGTTCTCGGAACCCGTTTTCGTGGTCGGAACTCCGACGATCCGTCTCGTGCTGGGCCACGCCACCCGAACGGTCTCGGCGGAGTACGAGTCGGGTTCAGGGACGAACAAACTGACCTTCGCGTATCGGTCCGGGAGCGACGACGCGATGCCTCCCAGGCAGTGGGTGGCGATCGCGAGGCAGATCTCGCTGGCCACCGGCGCGTCCATCACGGACTCAGCGGGCAATCAGGCCCGACTGTCGCTGCGGACGCGAGCGGACGTGCGCATCCGGCTCGCCGCCTGAGAAGGCGGCCACACGGGCCGCACCACTCCCGGAGCGGCACCGCCGACGCGGGCATCAGCCGGAGGGGCCCGGCGACTGCGTCACGACGATCGCGGAGCCGAGAAAGATGAGCAGGCCCCGGAGAACGGCGGCGGCGAACGCGAGAAGGTGTCCGTGACTCGCCAGCGCGGGGCTCATCGGCGGGAATCCTCGTCGTCATCGGCGTCGGCGAAGGCATCGTCGTCCCCTTCGTCATGGCCGTCCGCGTCCTCGTCGTCATGATCGAGGTCGTCGTCGCTCTCCTCGTCATCGTCGTCGCTCAGCTGCGGCACCGGCGCGGCGTGCGGCTGGATCCTGAGCTTTCGCGGGGCCGGATCGGGGGGCAGGGGGGCGGTGCCGCTGCGCGACGCCCACTGCTCCATCGTGATCAGCACCTCGCGGGCCTGGGAGCCGGCGTACTGGCCGACCACGCCGTCTTCCGCCATGAAGTCGATGAGGCGGGCCCCGCGGCCGTAGCCCACCCCGAGGGCCCGCTGCAGGAGCGACACGCTGCCGCGGCCCTCGCGGATCACCACTTCGACGGCCGCATCGTAGAGTTCGTCCTTGTCGCGGGGGCTGGCACCGCCGGCCTTGCCTGCCTCCTCGGCGCCCGCCGGCTTGAGGTTCACGAGCTCCGCGGCGTACTGCGGCTCGCTGGTGCCGATCTCCGCCATCACGCGGCCGATCTCGTCGTCGGAGAGGAACGTGCCCTGACCGCGCAGGATCTGGCTCGTGCCCGGAGAAAGGAAGAGCATGTCGCCGTTGCCGAGCAGCCGTTCGGCCCCCATCTCGTCGAGCACCACGCGGCTGTCGGTGCGGCTGGCAACCTGGAAGGCGATGCGTGCCGGCAGGTTGCTCTTGATGAGGCCGGTGATCACGTCGACCGTCGGCTTCTGGGTGGCGAGGATCAGGTGGATGCCCACCGCCCGGCTCTTCTGGGCAAGCCGGATGATGTGGGCCTCGATCTCCTTGCCCGCCGTCATCATCATGTCGGCGATCTCGTCCGCGATCATCACGATGAAGGGCATCGTGGTGGGGATCAATGCGGCCTCCTCCTCGCTCTCCGGCTTCATCCGCCGCAGGATCTCGTCCCGGCCCAACGCGTTGTACTGCGTGAGATGACGGACGCCAACCTTGGCGAGGAGGGCGTAGCGCTCCTCCATCTTGTCGACCGCCCAGGCGAGGATCGCCTCTGCCTTCTTCATGTCGGTGACCACCGGATGCATCAGGTGCGGCAGCGACTTGTAGGGCGTGAGCTCGACCATCTTGGGGTCGATCATCAACATCCGCACCTCGTCGGGCCGGCGGGTCATCAGCATCGAGACGATGATCGAGTTCAAGCAGACCGATTTGCCCGTGCCCGTGCGGCCCGCGATCAGGAGATGCGGCATGCTCGCCATGTCGACCACCATCGGGTTGCCCGCCACGTCCTTGCCGAGGAAGATCGGGATCTTCATCGTGCGGGCCTTCGCCTGAGTCTCTTCGATCACCTCGCGGAGGCGGACCATCTGCCGGGTGGTGTTCGGCACCTCGATCCCCACCGAGTTCTTGCCCGGGATCGGGGCCACGATGCGGACACTCGGCACCCGCAGCGCGATCGCCAGGTCGTCGGCGAGGTTGGTGATCTTCGAGAGCCGCAGGCCGGCCTCGAGTTCGATCTCGTACTGCGAGATCACGGGGCCGGTCTCGACCTCGACCACCTTCACCTTGAAGCCGAACTCGGCAAACGTCTTCTCCAGCACCCGCGCCCGGTCGCGAACCTCCTGCTCCTGCTGGTCGAGTTCCAGGTATTCGGTGGGGAGGAGGAGGTCGAGGCTGGGGAGTTCGTAATCGGCCGATGGATCGGGGGAGAGTTCGAGCGTGGCCTGCGGCGCGCGGCGGCTGGAGAGCGAGCGGATCGGCACGGGCGACCGCGGCGTCGCAGCCGGCTCGTCGGCGGCATCGTCGTCGGCCGTCCCAACGACGTCGTCTGCATCGTCGTCCTCGGCCTCGACATCGTCGGCGACGACCGTCGGGGGCTCGCGTCGCTTCACGCGAATCGTGGGCTCGCCGTCGTCATCGGCCTCGTCGGCGAGGTCGTCGCCGCCCGTGAGCCGCGACCGCAGCCCGGGAAACCGGGATGCAAGATCGGACACCATGGCGTCGGCGACGCCCGGCTCCCGGCGCCGCGGCAGCCGCGCCACGAGTCCGGCCAGCGATGCGGCGATGGCGGAGGCTGCCGCGCACGCCGTGCGCAAGAACCCGATCACCAGCGCGTCGCAGGCAAGGAAGAGGCCGCCGGCCGTCAGCGCCGAGAGCACGATCGCCGCGCCGGTGCGGGCGAGGTAGTGCTCGGCGAGCAACCGGCCCATGCCGCCCACCCGACCGCCGGGCCCCCACAGGGGCCTCGCGACCCAGTCGGGAAGAAAGAGCGTCAGCAGGGTGCATCCGCCGGCGAGGGCGACGATTCCGCCGATCGTCCGCAGCGGCATGTCGGGCAGACTCCTGCGGCGAAGCAGGGCGATGTCGAGGGTCGCGACCAAACCAAGGGCGGCCCACGCGCCGAGGCCCACGGCCTCATAGAGGAAGGCGGCGACCGTCGAACCGAGCAGGCCGCACGCGTTCACGGAGCGGACCGGGGGCGGAAACGCCCGCGACACGGGCGGATCACCGGCATCGAACGTCGCGAGGGCGGCCGCGAGAAAGACACACCCGGCGAGCAGGGCCAGGGCCGAGAGATCCCGCACTCGGTTCCGCGGGGCGACATCGGGCACCGCCACCACCTCGCCGGCCGGCCGGCTGGCGGCGCGACCCTGGGGTGCGAATCGGAATGCGACGGTGCGATCGGCGAACGCCATGAAAACGGTCCTCGGCGAAAAACGGGAGCCCGGAAAACTCTACAGGCCACTGCCGTGCCCGGCGGCCGCCGGGCCCGGCCCGGCCTCCGCTGCCTGCTCCGGTGGTAACGACCGCACGGACTACGAAAGAGGTGCGGCCGCAGGTAGGCTCGGCGTCCATGCCTCCATCCACGCCGCCCCGCCGCCATGGCCCGCCGCCCCATGCCGGGCCCCTCGCCAGGCAGGTCGGCCGGCAGACGCTGGAGGTGCTCGTGATCGCGGCCGCAGCCCTCGCCGTGCAGCAGGCCTGGTCGGCTGGCGCCCTCACGGCGGCGACGGTGTGCGTGGCCGTGGTGACCCTGGCGATTTCAAAGACGGGCTACTTCCTCGTCGAAAACCTGCAGCACATCCTGCTGGCCACGGCCCAGGAGATTCCCTATCACCGCTTTCTCGCGCTGATGGGAGTGAACATGGCCCAGATCACGCTCTCGTTCGCTCTCGATTTCTGGCTTCTCGAACTGGCCGACCCGGGCAGTTTCAGCGGCTTCGACGCCAATGCCGGGGCGGGGCGAGCCTTCTTCGACTGCTTCTTTTACAGCGTGCTCAACTTCTCCTTCTTCGGATTCGGCGACATCCTCCCCCTGACGATTCCCGCGAAGATCGTCACGCTGCTGGAGGTGGTGCTGGCATTCTTCACCGTGATTTTTCTGCTCTCCGACTTCATCAGCCTCAAGGACTCCCTCCGCCAGGAACGCGACTGCTGACCGGCGTGGGATCGCATGCCCCACCACCTCGACCACGGCATGCTGTCCGTCGGAATCGCCGCGGGATTCGCCGCGGCGCTCTGCAGCGCCGTGTCGTATTTCATCTCACGCGACCACGGCTCTCGTGGCGGCAGCAGCCTGCGGCTCCTGGTGCTCGCCCACGGGATGATGGGCGTGGCCTGCCTGCCCCTCTCCTGGCTGCTCTGGCCGACTGTCCTCGGAGCCGACACCCGCTGGGCCTGGCCGCTCGCCGGCACCACCGCCAGCTACCTGCTGGGCCAGGTGCTCGTGTTCTCGGCGCTGTGTCGCACGGGGGCGTCGCGGGTGGCACCGCTGCTCGGCCTCAAGATCGCGATGCTTGCGGGGATCACCTGCCTGACTCCGGGCGGCGCGCTCGACATCCGGCAGTGGATCGCGGTGGGCATGAGCGTGGTGGCGGCGGTGATGCTGCAGCGCGGGGGGGGCATGCCGCTGCCGGCCGTGGCACTCACGCTCGGCGCCTGCCTGACCTTCGCGATGTCCGACCTGTACATCGTCGCCCTGATCGACGGGCTGCAGGAGTCCGCGACGGCGGCCGGCCAGCCGCTGGGTCGGCTGGCCGCCGGCGGCCTCGCCATGGCGGTCACCTATGTCGCCTGCGGGGCGGTCGCCGTCGGGCTCGCCTCGCACCCCGGCGCCCGCCCCACGAACCGCGACGACTGGCTCGCGAGCGGACGTTACTCGGTGGCATGGCTCGCCGGCATGGTGGGCCTCTACACCTGCTTCGGCACGGTGGGCGCCGTGTTCGGCAACATCCTGCAATCGACCCGGGGCGTGATCGCGATCGCGATCGGCGCGCTGCTCGCCCATCGCGGCCGTCACGACCTCGAGATGCGGGTCGACAGGGCGACCTTCCTGCGACGCGTCGCGGCCGCAATCCTCATGACCGCGGCGATCGCGCTCTACGTGGTCGACCTGTCATGACGACGGACCGATGCATCAGCCGGCGCCACGGAAGTTGGGGCGGAGCCGATGGCCGCGCGACTCGAGCCGGGAGAGGATGCCGACCAGTTCGCCCGACTCGTCGACGGCCGCCAGAGACATGGCCGCGCCGGGGGGCAACTCCACGATGCCGCCGCGGACCGCCCGGTCGAGCGATTCGCCGACCAGCACGTGCCGTGGAAGCAGAGGCACCGCCGCGATCGGGGGCAGCAGCGCGGCCCGGCACGAGTCCGGCGTCACGCCATCGAGCGGCAGCGACGCGGCCCGCGTGAACGGCCCGACGGCCGTGCGCACCAGCGACTCCATCACGGCGGTCGTGCCGAGCGCCGCAGCCAGATCCCGGCCGATCGCCCGCACGAACGTGCCCGATGAACAGGTGATCTCGAGGCCGAGCCGCGGCCATTCATAGGCCGTGATCTCCAGCCGCTCGATCCGCACCGGCTTCGGCTCGAGCGTCACCTCGCGGCCCTTCCGCGCGAGCCGGTAGGCCCGCTGCCCGCCCACGTGCACGGCCGAGTAGTCGCAGGGACGCTGGAGGATGTCGCCGCGAAAGCGGGGCAGGGCGGCCTCGATCTCCGCCCACGAGGGACGCCGCGGATCGGGCTCCACGTCGAGCGGTGTCTCGAGGTCGTCGGAGGGGCTGCTGCGGCCCAGGGCAAAAAAGGCCGCGTAGTGCTTCGGCACCGAATGAATGAAGTCGACGAGCTTCGTCGCCCGGCCCACGCAGACCACGACCACGCCCGTGGCGAGGGGATCGAGCGTGCCGGCATGGCCCACGGCCGCCGTACCGAGCGCCCGGGCGACGGCGTCGACGACGCGGCGCGAGGTCACGCCCGACGGCTTGTCAACCGGGATCACACCCGATGATGGGGAAGGCATAGAGGTCGGCCACCTCGGCGGGTGATGCTCCGGCGATCCGCATACGACGGCACAGCGCCGCCGGGTCGGCGACGGCGCCGGCCACGAGCCGGTTGAACTTCAGATCGACGACGGCGGCGGTCCGCGCCGCGTCGGAGCGGGCATGGCCGAGCGGGTGGGTGACGAGGCCGCCGTCGAGGCTTCCGAACGCGGCGTGGTCGATCGCCACGCTCGTGGGGATGCCCTCGGGATACCGGGCATCGTAGGCGGCGCCGCCGTGCTCGATCACCATCGTCTCAATCAGCCGCGCCACGGCCGGGTCGCGGATGGCGGTATCGGAATAGTCGTCGGGGAGGAGCATGACCGACTCCCAGCCGACCGGCTCACCGGCCCGGGCGGCCGCCCGGGCCTTGAGGAGCGTCCGCGCGAGAATGAAGGGGAGCGAATGGTCGGCCGACTGCCGCGTGGTCGGCGTGCGCTTGGCGGGGTCGGCGATGATCGAGAAGGCCGGCTCGTAGATCCGCACCGTGATCGCACGGATGCCGTCGAGGTCGGCCGCCAGCCCCGGGTGCGACGTGCACAGGTTGACGAGCGACTGCAGCGCGCCGGCCGACTGGTGCTCGTAGAGCCCGAGCTTGAAGTGCATCGCGTGGATGGCGAACGCATCGCCTCCGGTTCCGAGTTCGAGATCGAACGGGCTGCGGCCGTCGGGGCAGGGCTCGTTGCGTCGGTAGAGCGCCAGCGGATTGCGAAAGACGTCGCGAGGCCCCACGAAGCCGGCCAGCGCCCGCCGCGCCGCCATCACGGCCACCTCCGCCGAGAGCGCGGCCGACGCCCCCTTGCTGTCGGAGAGCTGGTGCCCCGCACGGATCGCCCGGTAGGGCACGTAGTGGGCCACCACCATTCCGATCGCCGACTCGATCTGGTCGACGGTTCCCCCGAGCGCGGCCGCCCAGGCGACGGCCGACGCCACGGCGCCGTGGTGCACGTGATCGATGGCGTACTTCCGCAGCGCGAACACCTCCGCGAGCCGCCCGCGGATCTCGTCGATCAGGAGCATGAGCCTCAGCGTCGCGTCGCCGTCGAGGCCGGCCTCCGTCGCCGCCGCCACCGCCACGGGGTAGTAATCGTTGTGGCCGAACTCCCCGGCGATCCGGCCCTTCGCCGCGTCGTGGCCGAAGTTGGTGCCGTTGGAATCCCACTCGCGGACGGCCGACGCATTGGCCGCGACGGCCCGCTCCGCGAGGCAACGCCGTGACGAGCCGAAGCAGACGGCGCCGTGGCTGCCAGCCAGCGGGAGCGTGGCCAGCGCCTCGCGGCGCAGCACCGCGGGAGCATTGGCCCCGTGGGCGAGCGCCGAGACGCCGCAGCCGACGCTGTCGAGATGAAACCGCTCGAGCAGCCGCAGCGTGGCGGCACCGACGGGGCGGGGGGCCCGCCTCAGGAAATCGAGGGCGTAGTCCGCCAGGCCCCGGGCCTGGTTGGTGTCGGCGGGGAGCAGGCGGGTTTCGCCGGCAGCGGTCGGTGACGTCATGGAATCCTCACGGGGGCCACCCGGCGGACCGGGGCGACTGTTGTACCGCACCGGATACACTCGATCACCATGATGCCCACTCGGCTCGGTCCCTACGCGATCTCGTCGACACTCGGCCATGGCGGCATGGGCGCGGTGTACGAGGCGGTCGACACGACGACCGGCCGCACCGTGGCCGTGAAGACGCTCGCCACCCACCTCGGCGACGACCCGGGCCTGCGGAAACGGTTTGCCGACGAGATCGAGACGCTCAAGGGTCTGCGGCATCCCTGCATCGTCGAACTGCTCGCCTTCGGCGAGGAGGAGGGCATGCCCTACTTCGCGATGGAACTCGTGCGGGGTCGCAGCCTCGAACAGATCCTGCGGTCGGGGCGCCGGTTCACCTGGCGGGAAACGGTCGACACCGCGATCGAGGTGACCCGGGCGCTCAAGTCGGCCCACGACCACGGCGTGATCCACCGCGACCTCAAGCCGGCCAACCTGATCGTGCCCGATTCGCCCGGGGAGGGCGGCCACGTGAAACTCGCCGACTTCGGAATCGCCAAGCTCTTCGGCGGCGCGGGCCACACCATGGCCGGAATGATCGTGGGCACGGCGGAGTACATGGCCCCCGAGCAGGCCACGGGTCTGCCCGTCGACCACCGCGCCGATCTCTACGCCCTCGGCCTGGTGATGTTCGCGATGCTCACCGGCCGGCCCCCGTTTCTGGGAGGCCTTGCCACGGACGTGATCCGGCGGCAGCGGCACGAGCCCGCGCCCCGCCTTGCCTCGCGGGTCGATGGCGTGCCTCCCGAACTCGATGATCTCGTCGCCCGGCTGCTCGCCAAGGATCCGGCCGACCGGCCCGCCAGTGCCCTGGCGGTCGGCCGCACACTGGCGGTGCTTGCCGCGCGGCCTGAGGACGGGTCGGCGGCAGACACGGTGGCGGCGGCGGCTGCACCACCTTCCACCGGTGGGATCACCGCGGCGGCCCGCCCCGACGCGATCGGCGAGACTCGCGCGACCGTGCGGCCCGAGGTCGACCTCACGGCGCCGACGCGGGAGTTTGCGGCCGGCATCTCCCTTCCCGGTGACGTCGCCATCATCCCGGGCGCCGTCACGGGCCGCGAGGTGGCCCCCAACGGCCAGACGATGCCGATGCCCACCAGGGACCGGCCCGACACGGGGCTCGCGCACCAGCCGACCGAACCCGCGGGCGACCGCACGCCCGTGGCGATGTCGCGGGGCAATCGATTCACGACGGTGGAGGAGCTGCTTCGCGTTGAAGCGGCGGCCGCCGAGGCGAGGCGGCGACGCGACGTGCGGATCCAGGCGGTCGTCGCGGCATTGCTTGCCGCGGCCGTGGCGGCCGGCGGGTACCTCCTGCTGCGTGCGCCCTCGGCCGACGACCTGTACGGCCGCATCCTCGCCGCCGGAGAGGGCCCCGACGCAGACCCGCGCGACGCCCGACCGCTGATCGACCAGTTTTTGGCGAGTCATCCCGCGGATCCGCGGATGCCGGCCGTGCGCGACCTCGCCCGTTCGCTCGACCTCGACGCGTTGGAGAAGCGGGCCCGCCGCCGGCGCCTCGGCGGGGGCGAGATGCTGCCCATCGAGCGGGAGTACCGGGCCGCGATGGCCCGCGAGGCTGAGAGCGTGTCGGCCTGCGCGGCGGCGCTCGAGGCCATCCTCGCCGTGCACGCCGCCGACATTCCCGCCGCGGCCTCCGAGGCGGGCGACGACGATGCCGACCCTCGGCTCTGGATGGACCTCGTTCGCCGCCAGCTCGGCCGGCTGGAGCCACTGGCCGAGAAGGAGCGGGCCGACGATGTCGACAGGGCGGCGGCCACGCTCGCCGAAGCAGCCGATCTCGCCATCCGCGCCGACGCCGTCTCCGACCCCGGCGAACGCAGCCGTCTCGACGACCGCCGCCGGACCCTGCTGCAAGGGCTCGTCGACCTCTACGCCGATCGGCCGCACGTGGCCGACGCGGTCGCAGCAGCCCGCGCACTCCTCACGCCTCCATGAGCGCCACGCCACCAGCCCCGGAAATCCCCATGCCTGCCGCCACGCCCGCCTCCGCTCCCCACGAACGCACCGCAGCCCGTCGCCGCGCGAGCCATGCAGCCTTCGAGCGGGCCCGCGGCCTGATCCCCGGCGGCGTCAACTCGCCGGCCCGCGCATTCGGCGGTGTCGGCGGCGAGCCGATCTTCTTCGCCTCGGCCGAGGGCCAATGGCTCACCGACATCGACGGCAACACCTATCTCGACTACATCGGCTCATGGGGCCCGATGATCCTCGGCCACCGTCATCCGCGGGTCGTGGCGGCGATCGAGCGTGCCCTCGCCACCGGCACGAGCTACGGCGCGCCCACGGAGGCCGAGAGCCACCTCGCGGAGCTGATCGTGGCGGCGCTGCCGTCGATCGAGAAGGTGCGGATGGTGAGCTCCGGCACCGAGGCGGCGATGAGCGCCGTGCGGCTGGCCCGCGGCTTCACCGGCCGGGACGTGGTCGTGAAGTTCGCGGGCAACTACCACGGTCATGTCGACAGCCTGCTCGTGTCGGCGGGCTCGTCGGCCGCCACGCTCGGCGTGCCCGACTCTCCGGGCGTGACCGCCGGCACGGCCCGCGACACGGTGGTGCTCGAATACAACGAGCCCGGGCAACTCGAGGATCTCTTCCGCAGCCGCGGCGACGAGATCGCGGCCGTGCTCCTCGAGCCCGTGGTGGGCAACATGGGGCTCGTGGTTCCGAGCCGGGAGTTTCTCGCCACCATCCGCGACCTGACGCGACGTCACGGGGCCTTGATGGTGTGCGACGAGGTGATGACGGGCTTCCGGCTTTCGCTGGGCGGCGCCCAGCAGCTGCTCGGCATCGAGCCCGACCTGACGACGCTCGGCAAGATCGTCGGGGGGGGACTGCCGCTGGGCGCCTACGGCGGCCGTGCCGACGTGATGAACCACGTGCTCCCCGCGGGCAGGGTGTTCCAGGCGGGCACGCTCTCGGGCAACCCGCTCGCCGTGGCGGCGGGCACGGCCACGCTCGAGGAACTCCGCGACCATCCGCCCTACGAGCGGCTCGATGCACTCGGCGCGCGGCTGGAGCAGGGCTTCCGTGACGCGGCGGCCCGGGCGGGCCTGCCCGTGTGGGTGGCCCGCGTGGGCAGCATGATGACGATGTTCTTCCAGAAGGGGTCCGAGGTGGTGCCTGTCACCGGCTGGACAACGGCCTCGGCCAGCGACACCGCGGCCTACGCCGCCTTCTTCTGGGGCATGATCGACCGCGGCGTCTATCTGCCGTGCAGCCAGTACGAGGCGCTCTTCTTTTCGGCGGCCCACACCGACGCCGACATCGACGCCACGATGAGCGCGGCCGCCGAAAGCCTGGCCGACCTCGCGCCCCGCCGCTGATGCGGGTCGCAGTTGATCCGTAGGCGTCGTGCGGGGCTGGCCTCGTCACAGCCCAACGCCGTGAGGCGTGGGGCCGGCGGTGAGATCAGCACCACGCCGCTGCCGACGCCCCCCGTGCCGGCCCGAGGCCTCAAGGGTGAGCCCTCTCAGTAGACGTTGGGCACGAACGAGCCGCCCCTGCAGGTCGTGAGATGCCGAAAGGCGGCCACCTGTCCGGTCGTTTCCAGCGCATCGCGGTAGATCGGGTCGTGAAACCCCTCGATGTCGATGCTCCCCCGCCAGCCGCACGTGCGCAGCGTGTCGATGACGGCTCGCCAGTCGGTGTCACCGAAGCCGGGCAGCCGGTGGTCGGCGTAGGGCACGCCGCCGCGGATGCCGTGCTCGTGGATCACGTCCCAATGGATGCGGGCATCCTTGCCGTGGATGTGCCAGATGCGGGAAGCGTAGCGGCACAGTTGTGGAAGCGGCTCGACGAAGCTCACGAGCTGGTGGCAGGGCTCCCACTCGAGTCCGAGCACCGGGCTCGGCACGGCGGCGAAGATCGCCTCCCAGGCGGCCGGCGCGTGGGCGATGTTCCAGTCGCCGCTCTCCCAGGTGCCCCGCTTCTCGCAGTTCTCGAAGGCGATCCTCACGCCCCGGTCTTCCGCTCGGCGCGCGAGTGGGCCGAAGACCTTCGCGAACGGTCCGTAGGAGTCGGGCACCGGCCGGCCCGGGATGCGGCCGGCGAATCCGGCCACGATGTCGCAGCCGAAGAGCGACGCGGCATCGATCAGCCGCTCCCAGTCGGCGACGGTCTCGGGACTGGTGAGCGGGTTGCCATACACGCTGATGGCGCTCACCTTTCGAGGCAGGTCGTGGGCGCTCACCGGATGCGCCTCCAGCACCCGGCGGACTGCCGCGGCGAGGCCGGCAAGATTGATGTCGGCCACGGTGCGGCCGAAGCTCACCTGAAAGGTCTCGAAGCCGTGGGGCAGGAGCTGGGTGATGACCTCGGCCGTGCGGTCGTGCGCGGGCACGAGCGTGCCGATGCGGATGTCGTCGTGGGCGTGCATCGGGCGGGAGTGTAGCAGCGCCGGCCCGTCGCCCGCCCGTCGCCGTCGATCACGGTCGGCGGCACACGGCGCGGGTAGGATGCCCGTATGCGGCTCTTCAGCTGGAACATCCACAAAGGCATCGGCGGCCGGGATCGACGCTACTCGCTCGAGCGGATCATCGACTGCATCGAGGCCGAGAACCCCGATCTCGTCTGCCTGCAGGAGGTGGATCGGCACGTGCGCCGCAGCGGTCACGACGACCAGCCGCGGCTGCTGGCGCGATACTTCCGCTGCCATGCCGTGTTTCAGCCGACCGTCGCCGTGGACCGTGGCGGCTATGGCAACCTCGTGCTCTCCCGCTGGCCCGTAGCGAGCCGGCATCGGATCACGCTTCGGCAGGCCAGCCGCAAGCCGCGAGGGGCCCAGTTGCTCCTGGTCGACACCCCGGAGGGGCCGCTGCACCTCGTGCACACGCACCTCGGCCTCGCGGAACGCGAGCGGCACTGGCAGGTGGCCCGGTTGCTCGGGCACCACCTCTTTCGCGCGGCCGATCGCCACCCTACGGTGGTCGTCGGCGATTTCAACGACTGGCGCGACACGCTCGGTGCGGCGGTGCTGGCGTCCGACGGCTTTCGGCAGGTGACCGCCCCGGCCTCACGCTTTCGCACGTTCCCGGCCTGGCTGCCGATGGGCTCGCTCGACAAGGCGTTCGTCCGCGGCGGCCTCGAAGTGCGGCACGCGCGGGTGGTGCGCACGAGCCTCGCCAAGGCGGCGAGCGACCATCTCCCGCTCGTGATCGACCTGCACCTGCGCTGAACCGTGCCCGTCATAGCCGAAGGCCGTGAGGCTTCGGGCCGGCTCGGCGTCAGCCGATCATCAGCACCGCGATCGCGATCACCGCCGCGCCCACGCTCACCGGCAGCGCGGCCCACGACCGTCCAGGGGCGGCGATCCGCCGCCGCCGCTCCTCGAGCGGCAGGCCGAGAAGTTCCTCGAGATCGGCCACGGTGATCGGCTTGGAGAGGACGACATCGACGCCGGCCTCACGGGCGGTCTGCTCGGCGAGCACGCGATGCCGCGAGCCCTCGGCCTCGACATCGACCATCGCCACCTTGGCGTCCGACCGTCGGGACTCCAGCAGGCCGACGAAATCCTGGCCCGACATGTCGTCGAGTTCCGGGGCGATGAGCCAGGCATCCACCGGCAGTCTCCCGGCGAGCTTGAGCGCGGCCGCACCACTCGATCGCAAGTGAAGATCGAGCCGACCCATACGGGCACTCGCGACCAGCGCGGAATAGGCGTTGAACATGGGGTCGACCACCACGACGCTCGGCAGTCGCCGCGCCGCACGATCCACCATTTCCAAAGTGCCTGTCACCATGTCCCATCAATCCTTGCCAGAAGATGTCGTTCCTCGAACCTGCTCAGACGAGGCTCACGATCGTGAGGAACAGGCCGATCGGGACGACGCAGAGAATCACGTCGGCCTTCGTGAGCATTCTCACCACGGAGATTTCGCTGCCGGCGTTCATGCACACCCCTCCCCGCCAGCCTTGACGCGACGCTTGCGGAGCATCGAGCGGCCGCAGACCATGCCACCGATCGCCATGCCGGCCAGCACGATCGCCGGCGGCTCCGGAGCGGCCAGACCGGTCATGAGTTCGACGTCTCGCTCGGCGTCGACCGCGGCCAACGCCGGCGACGCCAACCCGGGGGACGTCTCGTCCTCGCCCGCCCAGGCGAACGACGCACCACCGGTCGTGCAGCCGGCAAACTGCTCCCACGAAGCGGGCAGGAGCGAGTCGGCTCGGGTGATCGAGGCGGTGGCGGCGACGAGAACCGTGGCGACGAGAACCGTGGCGACGAGAACGGTGGCGACGAGAACGGTGGCGACGAGAACGGTGCTGCGGAGCATGGTGTGGATTCCTTGAAGAACGACCAAAACAGGAGGGACGGCCGGGGCCGTGCCGCGGGCATCCGTTACCCGGGAATGGCTGACGAAGATGCAAGCCATGTGCCAAAAGGGCGCGACACCTGTCGCCGCAGCCCGTTTCGGTCGCAAACAACGCTTTTGCCCACGAAAACGTCCGTTTTTCCATCGGCGTTGGGCACCGGCTTGGCCGGTGCCCCCCTCCAGTCCCGGGAGCGAATCCCCCCCCCACCCGCGCCACCGCGGGGGGCGATTCGCTCCACCCTGGCCGGGGCCCCGGGGCTATTCACGCCACCCAGCCGCTCGGACCGACACAGTCTGCGCCCGCCCGCGTGCTACCCTTCCTTCTGATGGAACAGGCCCTCGCAGACGCGTGGCGGTGGTGGGACGCGATCTGGCCCCACGTGACAGCGGCGGCAATCCTCCTGATCACACTGGCGGCCTCCGCCCATGCGATCCTGCTCAAGCGAGATACCCGCTCCACGATCGGCTGGGTCGGTCTGATCTGGCTGTCGCCGGTGATCGGAGCCGCGCTCTACGCCATTTTCGGCGTCAACCGGATCCGGTCGCGGGCCTCACAGTTGCGAGCCGGCCAGGCACGCATCAGCCACGTGCTGGCCCCGGCGGTGGCCACGCCGGAGCGGCTGCGGGAGGTGGTCGGCCCCGACGGCCACCCGCTGCGGTCCCTCGGCACGCTCGTGGGCGCGGTGACATCGCGACCGCTCGTCGATGGCAACCGGATCGTGACGCTCGACGGGGGCGACGAGGCGTACCCGCAGATGCTGGCGGCCATCGAGGAGGCCACGCGGAGCGTCGCGATCGCCTCGTACATCTTCGACAACGATCCGACAGGCCGCATCTTCGCCGAGGCCCTCGGGAGGGCCGTGAAGCGGGGCGTCGAGGTTCGTGTGCTCGTCGACGGCATCGGCTCCACCTACACGAGGCCGCCGATCACGGGCGTGCTCGCCGCCCACGGCGTGCGAGTGGAACGCTTCCTGCCGACGAGCGTGCCCTTCTACTTTCCCTATGCCAACCTGCGCAACCACCGCAAGATCATGGTGGTCGACGGCCGCGTGGGCTTCACCGGGGGCCTCAACATCCGCGACGGCTGCTGGCTCTCGCATGCACCGCGGCATCCGGTGCGCGACGTTCACTTCCGCATCGCAGGCCCGGCGGTCGCCCAGTTGCTCGAGGTGTTCATCGAAGACTGGGCCTTCGCCGCCGACGAGACGCTCCACGGCCCTGCCTGGACGCCGGCCCTCGAGCCCGCCGGCACGATGCTGGCCCGCGGCATCCGCTTCGGCCCCGATGACCCGGAGATCGGCCGCATCAAGCTGGTGCTCGTGGGCGCGCTGGCCGCCGCCCAGAAGACCGTGAAGATCATGACCCCGTATTTCCTGCCCGACGACGCGATCTTCCGGGCCCTCGACGTGGCGGCGATGCGCGGGGTCGAGGTCGACATCGTGCTGCCGGAGCAGAACAACCTCGCGCTCGTCGGCTGGGCGAGCGACGCGATGCTCTGGCAGGCCCTCGGCTGCGGCTGCAATGTCTGGATGTCGCCGCCGCCGTTCGACCACACGAAACTGATGGTGGTCGACGCCGCGTGGGCGATGTTCGGCAGCGGCAACTGGGACGAGCGGAGCATGCGGCTCAACTTCGAGTTCAACGTCGAGACCTACGACCGCGGCCTCGCCGCATCGCTCGACGCGCGGATCGCCGCGGTGATCGCCCGCTCACGGCGTCGAACCCTCGCCGAGGTCGACGCTCGCAGCCTGCCCGTGCGGCTCCGCGACGGCATCGCCCGCCTCTTTAGCCCGTATCTCTGAGCCCTTCGTTGCCAGGGGGCGGGGGCGGCGAATACAGTCTGCCGTATGAGCACCGTCACCGCCGCCCAGGCCCCCGCCGGGGCCGATTCCATCGACCACCTGCGGGCCATCGGCCGCGAGTTTCACTCCCGCTCGTGGTCGCTCGGCACCAGCAGCAACTACAGCGTGGTCGTCGGCCGCAACCCGCTCGAACTGCTCGTCACCGTCAGCGGAAAGGACAAGTCGGCCCTCGGCCGCGACGACTTCGTCCGCGTCGACGCGGCCGGCAAGCCCACCGACGGATCGGGCCGGAGGTCGTCGGCGGAGACGCTTCTCCACTGCACGCTCGCCGAGATGATCCCCTCGGTCGGCGCCGTGCTGCACACCCACTCCGTCTGGGGCACGATTCTCTCGGCTGCAGACCTGCCGCGCGGCGGCCTCACGATCGGGGGCTACGAGATGCTCAAGGGCCTCGAGGGCATCGCCACCCACGACACGTTCGAAGAGGTACCCATCTTCGCCAACACGCAGGACATGGTCGAACTCTCCGACCGCCTCCGGCAGCGGCTCGGCGGCCTCGACTGGCACGCGGCAGGCCGCCCGCCGTGCCACGGCTTCCTGCTCTCGGGCCATGGCCTCTACACCTGGGGCCGCACGCTCGCCGAGGCCCGCCGGCATATCGAGATCTTCGAGTTCCTGTTCGAGTGCGTCGCCCGCAGCCGTAGCCTCCCACCCGCTGCCTGAGGAGAAACCATGGCGATCGTGACCGTGCCCGCCACCGCCCGCCGCATCACCGACCCGGCGGAGATCAGCTCGTTTCTCGCCGACCACGGCATCCACTACGAGCGCTGGCCGCTCGAAGACCGCGTGAACCCGGCCGCGCCGGCCGAGACGATCCTCGCCGCCTACGCCCCCGAGATCGACGATCTCAAGCGGCGGGGGGGCTTCGTCACCGCCGATGTGGTCGACATCTACCCCGACACGCCGAACCTCGAGGTGATGCTCGCGAAGTTCAACCAGGAGCACACGCATACCGAGGACGAGGTGCGGTTCATCCTCCAGGGACGCGGCGTGTTCCACATCAACCCGGGCGACCGCCCCGTGTTCGCCATCGAGGTGTGGGCCGGCGACCTGATCAGCGTGCCGCTCGGCACCCGCCACTGGTTCGACCTCTGCGGCGATCGCCGCATCCGGGCCATCCGCCTCTTCCAGGACACGAGCGGTTGGACGCCGCACTACATCGAGCAGGGCGTGCACGCCGGCTACGAGCCGCTCTGCTTCGGCCCCGCGTGGGTGCCCGCCTCGGGAAAGGCCGCCACGTGATCGTGTTCGACGGCCGGGGCATCCTGCTCGACGTCGAGGGAACGACGTCGTCGATCTCCTTCGTCTACGACGTGCTCTTCGAGCACGCGAAGCGCCATGTCGCCGATTTCCTGGCGGCCCGCCGGGGCGATCCGGTCGTCCGCGCGGCCGCCGCCGGCCTCGCCGCCGCCGCCGGGCTGTCGGCCGATGCGCTCGACTCGGCCGAGGGTGTCGGGCGGATCGCGCTGGCGGCCCTCGACATGATGAACCGCGACGTGAAGGAGACCTCGCTCAAGACGCTACAGGGCATGATCTGGCGCGGCGGCTACGAATCGGGCGAGATCGTCGCCCACGTGTTCGACGACGTGCCGCCGGCGCTCGCCCAGTGGGCCGACTCGGGCTTCGACGTGCGGATCTACTCGTCGGGCTCGATCGAGGCCCAGAAACTCTTCTTCACCCATACGGCGGCCGGCGACCTCACGCCCCACCTTCGCGGCCACTACGACACCACCACGGGCCCGAAGCGGGAGCAGGCCAGCTACGCGGCGATCGCCGCCGACATGGGGCTCGCTCCGCGGGAGGTGCTCTTCGTGAGCGACGTGGGCGCCGAACTCGACGCCGCGCGGGCAGCCGGCATGCGGACGGCGCTCGCCGTGCGGCCAGGCAACCGCGATGCCGGCGGGGTCTTCGACCACGAGTCGTTGTCGTCGTTCGCCGAGATCGTCACATGAGCCGTGGCGCCGCCCCCCGCTGTGGCTGCGGCGGATCGACCCAGCCCGAAATCGGGGCGGCGGTGCGCGAGGCGGTGACCCAGGCCGTGACGCAGGCCGGAGGCATGCCCGCGGATGGGCGGCCCTTCGACCTCGCCATCGTGTTCGTGACGGCCGCGCACGGCCCGGCGATCCGGCCGGTGTTCGAGTCGCTCACCGAACTCGTGCCGGCGACCGCCGTGATCGGCACGACCGCGGAGAGCGTGCTCGCGGGCGACCGCGAATACGAACGCTGCCCCGCGGTGGCGGTGTGGCTGGGCTCGCTGCCGGGCGCGTGGATCCGCACGGTGTCGCTCGAATACCTGCAGACGCCCGACGGCGGGATGTTCGCCGGCTGGCCCGACGAGGTCGGCAGCGAGTGGCCCGCCAACGCCTCGCTCCTGCTGCTCGCCGATCCCTTCTCGTTTCCGGTCGACGCCTTCATCGAGCGGATGATGGAAGAGCATCCCGGCGTGCCGATCATCGGGGGCATGGCGAGCGGCGGTGCGACGCCGGGCAGCAACACGCTCGTCACCGGCTCGCGCACGTACGACACCGGCGCGGTGGGCGTGCTCGTCGGCGGCGTCATCCGCGTGCGGCCGGTGGTCTCGCAGGGCTGCCGGCCGATCGGTCGGCCGCTGGTGATCACGAAGGCCGACTCGAACCTGATCGTCGAACTCGGCGGTCGGCCGGCGCTCGAGCGGCTCCGCGAGTTGTATGGCGAACTCGACAACGCCGACCGGCTGCTCGTGCGGTCGTCGCTGCACGTGGGGCGGGCGGCCTCCGAATACCGTGACAGCTTCCGCCGCGGCGACTTCCTCGTCCGCAACGTCGTCGGTGCCAACCCCGAGTCGGGCGTGATCGAGGTGGGTGACCTCGTCCGCACCGGCCAGACCGTGCAGTTTCACGTGCGGGATGCCGCCAGTGCCGACGACGACCTCCGCGGCCTGCTCTCGGCGCAGGTGTCGGCGGCACAGCCGGCGGGGGCGATCGTGTTCACCTGCAACGGCCGTGGCCTGCGGCTCTTCGACGAGCCCCATCACGACGCCTCGTGCGTCCGCGACTGCCTCGGCCCCATCGCCACCGCCGGCTTCTTCGCCCAGGGGGAGATCGGCCCGATCGGCGACCAGACCTTCCTCCACGGCTACACCGCGAGCATCGCGGTGATCGAACCGGCCGGCTGAGGCCGATCGCCCGCATTCGGCGATCCCCATCGCTCACGCGATTGGGCTTCCTTGAAGCGTCACCGCGTGAGCGGTACGGCTGCGGCAGCGTCCAGGATCGACATTGCCCGACCGCCGCGGCTTCCCTATCGTCCCGTCGCCGGTCGCGCGACTGCCCCGGCCGGCCACCTGGAGGCATTTCATGATGCGGATCACGACGCGGCTCCTGCCGGCGGCGCGGCTCGCCGTTCTGGCAGTGATCGCGGTGGGCTGTGCGCACCACAAGACCAACCAATACGCCTACGCACCACCGTTGGCGCCGCCGGTCTACCCGCAGCCGCAGACGGCGGCCCAGCCGGTTGCCTATCCTGCTGCGGTGCCGACGGCCGGGATGCCCGCCGTGGCCGGTGCCCCGGTCATGGCCCAGGGAGCTCCCGTTGCGATGCCCGCCGTCGCACCCGTCGCCGGCGACCCCTGCTGCCCGCCGCTCGACGGCGCCGCAGCCGGCATGCCCGTCGTGTATGAATCGGACCAGACTCCGCCGTGCCCACCCGGACCCTGACGGGTCCGCCGCCAGCTCATCCGGAACCATGCGTTGACCGCCGCCACCGCAGCCCGCACCGCGGGCATCCTCCTGCATCCCACGTCGCTCCCCGGGCGATTCGGCATCGGCGAGATCGGCCCCGAGGCCCACCGCTGGCTCGAGCGGCTCGCCGGGATGTCACAGCGGCTCTGGCAGGTGCTGCCGCTCGGGCCCACGGGCTACGGCGACTCGCCCTACCAGACGCTCTCCACGTTCGCGGCGAATCCGCTGCTGATCTCGCTCGAAGCGGCCCGCGACGAGGGCCTCGTCGACGACGACCGGCTCGACGCCCTGCCGCGTTTTCCCGACGACCATGCCGACTTCGGCAGCGTGATCGCCCCCCGGACGGCGATCCTGCACGAACTGGCCAGCGGCTTTCCGCGCCGGGCGTCACCAGACCTCCGCGAGCGGTTCGACGCCTTCGTCGAGGCGCAGCGGGCCTGGCTCGACGACTACGCGCTCTTCGTGGCGCTCAAGGCCCACTTCGGCGGCGCGGCCTGGAACGACTGGCCGGCCGACGCGGCCCGCCGGGAGCCGAGCGTGCTGGCCGGGGCCAGACGCACCCTCGCCGAACCAATCGAGCATCACCGCGTGCTGCAGTTCCTCTTCCATGAGCAGTGGACGGCGGTCCGCCACCGGGCCGCCGAACTCGGCATCGCGATCATCGGCGACCTGCCGATCTTCGTGGCCCACGACAGCGCCGACGTCTGGTGCCGGCCGGAGTGCTTCGAGCTCGACGCGGCAGGGCGTCCCACGGTGGTCGCGGGCGTGCCTCCCGACTACTTCAGCCAGACGGGCCAGCGCTGGGGCAATCCGCTCTACCGATGGGACCGCCACGAGGAGGACGGCTACGCCTGGTGGATCGCGCGGCTGGACCACGCCTTCAGCCTCGTCGACATCCTGCGGATCGACCACTTCCGCGGGTTCGCGGCCTACTGGGAGATCCCCGCGGAGCATCCCACGGCGCAGCACGGCCGCTGGGTGCCGGGGCCGGGCCGCCGGCTGTTCGCCGCCGCCTCCCGGGCACTCGGGCCGCGGCGGATCATCGCCGAGGATCTCGGCCTTATCACCGACGACGTGCATGCCCTCCGCGACGCGCTCGGCTTCCCCGGGATGCGGGTGCTGCAGTTCGCGTTCGGCGACTCGCCGCAGGAGGAGACCTACCGGCCCGAGTCGTACCCGGCCAATGCCGTGGTCTACACCGGCACGCACGACAACGACACGACGGTGGGCTGGTATCGCGGCGACGCCACGCCCTGGTCGACCCGCTCCCCCGACGAGGTCGCCCGCGAGCAGCACCGCGTGCGCACGGCACTGGCCTGCGATGGCTCCACGATCCACTGGGACCTGATCTCGCTCGCCCTGCACTCGACCTGCGAGATGGCGATCTATCCGCTCCAGGACGTGCTCGGGCTCGGCAGCGAGGCCCGCATGAACGTGCCCGGCCGGGAGCAGGGAACCTGGTCGTGGCGCTTCCGCTGGGAGCAGCTCACGCCGGCGATCGAGCAACGGCTCGCCGACCTCACGCTCGCGTCCGGTCGGGCCGCTTCCGGCTGACGCCCCGCTGGCCGGCGGCCCGGGTTCAGCCGCTCTTCGAGATCGTCGCCAGCCGACCGCGGGGCTTGCCCGCGTAGCGGTCGACGATCGCCGCGGCGGATGCCGCGATGCGGTCGCGGACGTCGGCCGGTTCCAGCACCTCCACCATCTCGCCGAGCGCCAGGAGCTGCGGAATCATCTCGCCATCCCAGCAGCGGTCGATGTCGAGGATCACGCTGCCGTCCGGCTGTGGCTTCACCTTCTGCCGGGGATGAAACGGCTTCTCGATCGCCCAGCGGGCCCGCGGCACATCGACCCTCACCCGGTAACGCCGCGGTGGCTCCGGCGAACGGAAGATCGTGATGCTGTCGGCCAGCAGGTCGGCGACCGCCTCGGGACGGCGGGCAAATGTCCGCGAGGTGACCTTTGCATCGGCCACGCGGTCGAGCTTGAAGAACCGGATCGCGTCGTCGGCCGCCCGGGCGGCTCGCGTGCGGCCGCCCGCCCGTGCCGCGAAAGGCGCGCGGTAGGCGGCGATGTAGACGGCGCCGTCGTAGAGCACGAGCGCCTCCGGCCGGATCGTCGACTTCTTCGGCCGGGCGTCGGCGAGGCTCGTGTAGCGAATTTCGAGCTCCTGCGCGTTGCAGATGGCGCGATGCACCGCGGTGAGCAGGCGGGAGCGATACCTGGCGCGGGCGGGCTGGGGATGCACCACCAGCCCCTCGCGGTGGTCGTTGACGTAGTCGAGCAGTTCCGGCGTGGCCACGCTCTCGAGCTTCTTGAGCACCTGCCCGATGCCGCGCCAGTAGACGGTGCCCGCCAGCGGCGTGAGGAACTCGCGGGCGACGGCCAGCGAGAGCAGTTCGGGAAGCGTGATCGACGGCGGCGTGAGTTCCACGGCGCCCTTTCCGGGCGCGATCGCCCAGGCCTGCACGTTCACGCCCCGTGGCGACCGCTTCTTCGTCTCGGTGACGGCATACCCGAAGCGGCCGAGGAACTCCACGTCGCGACGGATGCTCTTGTCCGAGATGTCGTCGATCACGCCCCGGTCCTGGAGCCGCTCCTTGAGTTCGGCGGTGGTGAGCGGATGCCGAGCGGAAAACAGGATGTCGATCAGGTGAAACACCCGCAGCATCTGCTCGTGGCGGCTCAGGGAATCCATCGGCGGGGCTCCTGGTGTCGCGGCGATGTCGTCGCGTGTGGTGCGACGAGGATACCTCCCGACGAGCCGTTCGCAGGGGCTCGACCGTGGCCCGACCCCCCTGACGGTGTGGTTTCACGGGACCAAGGGTGTCCGGCGACCGCCGATAGTCCCTGCAGTATCGACTCGTCGTCCCGGGAGTTTTCCCCATGCAACGGCAACCCTCGCTCTTCCGCCTCCCTGCCACGCTGCTCCCCGCTGCCGGCGCGGATGGAGGCGGTGGCTACCGCCTGCTCGTCGTGGGCGCGGCGATCCTCTTTCGGCCGCAGGGCACGACGGGCCCGTGGCACGTGCGGGTGGCCACCGATCGGTCGCTCCTGCCGGCACTGCCGGCGACCCGCTGCGGGATTCGCTCGCGGGTGGCCGCGCTGCGGGCCGCCGGAGGCCGGCCGCGGGTGGCCGCCGCGATCCTCGAGCCGCGCGACCTACGCGCGGTGGCACCGCTGCTGCGGGCCACGCTCCGCCACCACGAGCCACTGCGCCGCCGGGAGTTTTACGGCTGGGCACTCATGTATCAGCTCCCCGAGGGCACCGGGCTCGGCCTCGTCGATCCGCACGACGACCATGCAGACCTGCCGGCCTTCTACGAGTCGCCACTCGAACTCGCCGACCGGCAGGAGTTTCTGCTCAGCCGCGGCGTGTCGACACGGGCGCTGGCGCTCGTGACACAGCGGCACGACTTCGACCGGATCGACGGCGGATCACCCCGCAACCGCTTCTGCGCCGCCGCCCACTGGGACCGCACCTGCGGCCTGGCGGCGTTCGGCACCTGAGGTGACTATCGGGGCGATTTCAGGAAGCGTAACCGCGCAAGCGGTACAACCGCATGACGCCCAGCGTGGTCCCGCACGCTACGCGATTGGGCTTCCTGATGCCACGCCCAGCGCTGCTCCCGGAAAGCGTAACCGCGCAAGCGGTACGACCGCGTCACGTTCGGCGCTGGTTAGCCGCCGGCGAGGGCCTCGAGTTCGCCCTGCAGCGCGAGCCAGCGCTCCTCGGCGGCGGCGAGCTTCTCCGCCGCCGCGGTCACCGCCGCATGCAGCCGCACCGCCTCGCCGGCATCGGTCGCCTGCAGCAGCGCGGCGGAGGCCCGCTTCTTCTCGTCGTCGAGCCGGGCGATCGTCTTCTCGACGGTGGCGATCTCCTTCCGCACCTCGCGATCGGTGCGGGCCGCGGGCCCCGCGGCCGCGCCGCCGCGGGCTCGCGGGGGCGGCTCGCCGCGCCGGCCGCCACGGCGTCCGTCAGCCGCTTCGGCCTCGTCGATCTCGCGCGACACCGCCGCGAGGTACGTGGCGTAGTCGCCGAGCGTGTTGACGACACGGCCGTCCCTCACTTCGAGCACGGTCGTGGCCACGGCCTGCATGAACGAGCGGTCGTGGCTCGTGAAAATCACCGTACCCTGGTAGGCGACGAGCGCCCTGGCCAGGGCGTCGACCGTCTCCACGTCGAGATGGTTTCCCGGCTCGTCGAGCACCAGCACGTTGAACGTCCCGAGCAGCAGGCCGGCCATGCAGAGCCGCGCCCGTTCGCCACCCGAGAGCACCTTCACCTTCTTCTCTACGCCTGAGCCCCGAAAGAGCATCGCCCCGGCCACGTCGAGGATCCGCTGCTGCTTCGTGCCGATCGCCGCGGCCCGTTCCAGGCAGTCGAGAACCGTCTGGTCTTCCCGCAGGCTGGTGTAAACGTGCTGTGCGTACACGCCGATCTCGCAGCCGTGCCCCCACCGTGCCTCGCCACCGAGCGGGGCAAGCGACCCGACGAGCGTCCGCAGCAACGTCGTCTTGCCCTGGCCGTTGTCGCCCACGATGGCCGCCCTCGTGCCGTGCTCGATCTCGAGATCGATGCCGGCGGCGACGGGATGCCCGCCATAGCCGATCGAGAGGTCGCGACAGCGGATGGCGGGGCCCCGGCGGGGCTGCACCACCGGGCACTGGATCGCGGCGGTGGGCGCGGCTGCGGCGATCTCCCCCACCTCCAGCCGCTCGAGCTGCTTCGCCTTCGACTTCGCCCGCGACGCGGTCGAGGCCCGGGCGCGATTGCGGGCGATGAAGTCTTCGAGCTGCCGGCGCTTGGCGAGCACCGCGGCATTGGTCCGCTCGGCGTGGGCCACCTGTTCCCGCTGGTAGTCGAGAAAGGCATCGACCTTGCCAGGATACGTCGTCAGTGCGCCGCCGGTGAGGTCAAGCGTCTGGTCGCAGGTGGCGCCGAGAAACGCCCGGTCGTGCGAGACGATCAGGCAGGCCTCGCGGTACCCCCGGAGGAAGTGCTCGAGCAGGATCTGGGTGCGGAGGTCGAGAAAGTTGGTGGGCTCGTCGAGAAGCAGGAGGTTGGGCTCGTGGAGGAGCAGGGCGGCGAGCTTCACGCGGGTCTGCCAGCCGCCCGAGAGCGCCGACACGGGGCCGGTGAGCGTCGGACCCTTGACCTCGAAGTCGCCCGCCACCTCGCCACACTTCCAGTCGGGCTGGCCGCTGTCGCGCATCAGGAACTCGAGGGCCGACTCCCCGGGCAGGAAGGGATCGTGCTGCCGCAGGTAGCCGATCCGCAGCCGGGGATGGCGGACGATCTCCCCGGCATCGAGTTCCTCCTCGCCGAGGATCACCCGCAGGAGCGTGCTCTTGCCCGCCCCGTTGCGGCCGATGAATCCGACGCGGCCGTCGTCGGTGATCGTGGCCGACGCCTCGTCGAGCAGCACCTGATCGCCGTATCGCTTGCAGGCCTTCCTGATGTCGAGCAGCACGGCCACCGGCAAACCACCTTCCGCGTCGAAACCGCCCTCGTGGCGGAGCCTCGCAGCGTAGCACGCGCCGGCTCGCCCCGGGGAGGTGGCAGCTGCAGATCGCGACGAAAATCGATTATCATTCGGGCTTGCAGGCCCGGAATGGGGCCGAGTCCGCACGCCTTTCGGAGCATGACCATGCCCGCCTCGACGCGTCGATCCTTCCTTGCTCGTTCGTCGCTGGCCGGCGCCGGCTACTTCGTCGCGGCCGGCACCCGCCGGGCCTGGAGTGCCTCGGCCAACGAGGAACTCTCGGTCGCCTGCATCGGCGTGGGGGGCAAGGGAGGCGGCGACGCCGACAATGCCGCCCAGTTCGGCAGGGTGATCGCGATCTGCGACGTCGATCGCAACACGCTCGAGAGCAAGGGGAAGTCGGAGAAGTTCCAGGACGCCGAACGCTTCACGGACTACCGGGAGTTGCTGGCGAAGCACGGCAAGAACATCGACATCTGCACGATCAGCACCCCCGACCACATGCACGCGCCGGCCACGCTGGAGGCGATGCGGCTGGGCATCTCGTGCTACACGCAGAAGCCCCTCACCCGCACGATCTACGAGGCCCGGCTGCTGGCGAACGTCGCGAAGGAGACGGGCGTCTGCACGCAGATGGGCAACCAGGGCACCGCGCTCGACTCCTCCCGCGAGGCCATCGCCCAGATCACGGCGGGCGTGCTCGGCCCCCTCAAGGAGGTTTACGCCTGGTCGAACCGGCCGATCTGGGCGCAGGGGCCGGGCCGGCGGATGAACATTCGCAAGTACCAGGCGCAGGCGATGAGGGAGGTCGACGAGCAGGAGGATGCCGCGACCACCGCCGAGGAGGTGGCCGACATGGTCGCCGATCTCGTCAAGAAGAAGCAGGCGGAGGTTGCCAGGGCGCTGGAGCGAGTCGACTGGAAGTCATGGCTCGGCGTCGCGCCGGCCCGTGAGTTCTGGCCCGGGCTCTACCACTCCTTTCAGCACCGCGGCTGGTGGGATTTCGGCACCGGGGCGCTGGGCGACATGGCGTGCCACCAGCTCACGGTGCCGTTCGCCGCCTGCGGCCTGCGCGATCCGGTGTCGGTGGTGGCCCGCACGACGGGCCACGACTTCGACAGTTTCCCGGCCAGTTCGATCATCCGCTTCGACTTTCCGGCGACGGCCGACCGGCCGGCCATTCCCTTCTGGTGGTACGACCGCAAGGGCAACAAGCCGCCGGCGGAGGTGTTCGCCACGTGGGGCATCGAGCAGGTCGCCGACAGCGGCGTGCTCGTGGTGGGAGAGAAGGGGGCCTTCTACAGCTCCGACGACTACTGCGGATGGTACGAACTCAAGGGCGTGGAGAAGGTGCCGGTCGACTTCGAGAAGGCGGAGGACACGGGCAAGGGCAGCGACGTCAACCACATGTTCGAGCTCTTTCGTGCCAAGCGGGAGGGAAATCCGTCGATCGCGAAGTCGAACTTCATCGACCGCGCCGGGCCGCTCACCGAAACGATCCTCCTGGGCAACCTCGCCGTCTGGGCCGCCGCCAAGGGGGGCGCCAACGGCGAGATGGGCGACTGGGGCGAGACGGTGGAGTGGGACGCCGCGAAGTTGCAGGTGCCCAATCTCGCGTCGTTGAAGACGCCGAAGGTGGCCGACCTCATCAAGCCCGCCTACCAGCCCGGCTACCGGCTCGACTGAGACCATGAGACGCGTTTCCATGCTGCGACGAATCCTGCTGGTCATCGCGGTGGCGATCGCGTCGGCGGCACGGGCTGCCGACCCCGCCGACGTGGCGGCGGCCCGCGCGCGGATCGAGGCCCTCGGCGCGGGTGCAACCTGCGCGGTGGACGGCGCCGGCCGCGTGACCGAGATCGTGATCCCGGACGGCTCCGGGCTGACCGCCGACGACGTCGCGCTGTTCGCCCGGCTCGGCGAGCTCACCACGCTGCAGATCCGCAACTTCCGCGATTTCGACGACGCGATGGTGGGGCAGCTCGCCGGCCTGACGAATCTCACGTCGCTGGCGATCACCAACAGCGGTCTCGGCGATGCCGGTGTCGAGACGATCGCGGCCTCGTTCCCGAAGCTCGTGGACCTCGACCTCTCGAGCAATACGAACCTGGGCAGCGCGGCAATGAAGGCGATCGCCACGCTGACGGGGCTCGAGCGGCTCACGCTCGTGCAGACGCGGTTCAACGACCTCACCACGCGGCGGCTCGGCAAGCTCACGGCGCTCGAGGCCGTCGACCTCCGCGGCAACATGGAGGCGGGCGACATGACGCTCGGCGTTCTCGGGAAGCTGCCGGCCCTGCGGGCGGTCAAGCACCGCAGTTCCGTCGTGACCGACGACGGCATCGCCGCCCTTGCCGCAAACCCGGCGCTCGAGTCGCTCCTGGCGCAGGACTTCGCGATCACCAATGCCTCGGGCCAGCACCTGGCCACCCTTCGGGGGATGACGTCGCTGGAGATCTTCCGCTGCCAGGGGTTCGGCACGGAGGGCGTGCTGGCCCTGGCCCCGCTCAAGAAGCTTTCCAGGCTCACGCTTCGCGACCTGCCGGAGGTGCGCGACGGGGCGTTGGCGGTCGTGGCCGAACTGCCGGCCCTTAGGAGGCTCTATCTCCACGAACTGGCATCGGTGGGCGATGTGGGGCTCGCGCATCTGGCGAAGGCTCACGACCTCGAGGTGCTCGACATCTGGAGCCTCCCGCAGGTGACCGATGCCACGGCGGCCGTGATCGCGGGCCTGCCGAATCTCAAGGAGCTCTCGATCCGCGAGACGGGCATGTCGGAGGCGAGCCTCGATGCGCTCGCAAAGATTCCCAAACTCCGGTCGCTGACCTTCAAGAACGGCGCCGTCTCGGCCGAGCGGGCTGCCGCGCTCGCCGCGAAGAAGCTCAAGAAGCTCGACCTGGGCCGCTGATGCGTGGCCGGGGCAGGGGAGGGTGACGTGATGCGATGGCAGGTTGCGCCGGCCATGCCCGACGGCGCCTCGGCCCACCGCGATCTCCGCCGAAGGGAAACCGCGGCCGTTTCGCAGACGCGTCGCCGCAGGTAGAATCCGCACCCAGATGCGAGGCTTTTCGCCCGCCCCGACGTCGCTCCGATCCGAAACACGGTGGGGGCAACGGTCGGGATGGGCGAAAACGCGCTGTTTGGAGGGTAAGCGAATGGCTAGCGGCCACACTGGAAATGTGGTGCCGGGAAACCGGTTGCGGGTTCGACTCCCGTGCCCTCCGCTCAGGTTTTGATCATTCGGGGCCCGGCTCGCGGGCCGTGGACGGGGTCTTGGCGGGGCGCCTGCCCGAGGGGACGATGACTCGCTTGGAGCGTCTCGTCGGACAGGGCATGGTCATGCTCCAGCAGCATGGTTCTCGAAGAACTTCTTGATCCGATCCACGACGGCGGGGTTGCGGAATCCGCCGTGCCCGCCGCCGTCGATTTTTAGGAGAATGCATTCCACGCCCACCGCCGCCAGCGCCTCGTCGAGCACCGCCAACTGACTGTACGGCACCACCGCGTCTTGCGTTCCATGGACGCACATGAACGGTGGATGGTCCTTCGACACGTAGGTCATGGGCGATGCCGCACGTGACGCGTCACGTAGTTCCCCCGGAGGGCCGCCGAGCAGAGGGGCGGTCGTGGGCCTTCCCGATCCCGGTGAAATCGGTCGGGCCAAACTGGTCGACCACACACCTCACTCGGCTGCTCTGGTCGCAATGCTCGCCAAGCGAGCCCTCCAGGTCCGCGACGTCGCCACTCGTGCCGAGCATCGCGACGAGATGACCGCCGGCCGTTGTCCCCATCACGCCGATCCGATCAGGATCAAGGCCATAGGTAGCGGCATGCGCCCGCAGCCAGCGGATCGCACTGTTGCAATCTTGAATCTTGGCCGGCCAGGTCGCCTCGCCCGTGAGCCGGTAACCGATGGAGGCCGGCGCATACTCGCCCGATTGCACGAATCCCGCGACCATCCTCGCGCCACCCCGCTTGTCGCCGTCTGCCATCCCCCTCCGTGAATGAACGCGATCACCGGCAACTCGGGCCCGTTGTCGGACGAGAAAATCACCACCGTCGATTCCTCGAGGCCCGCCTCTCGTAGGGCCGCGAGCACCTGCCCGCACGCGTCGTCGGTCTGCACCACGAAGTCGCCAAACGCCCCGGCCTGCGACCTGCCGGCGAACTCCGCGGTGGGGATGATCGGGGCATGGGGCGACGGCAGAGGGAAGTACAGGAAAAACGGCCGCGGCTCTTCGCGGCGCGATCGCACGAACTCGACCGCCCTCGCGGTGAGCGTGGGGAGCACCCGGTGGAAATCCCAGTCGCTCCGCGCCGGCCCCGCGCGACACTCCCATTCGCCCTCCGCCGTGCTGCCCCGCACCTTCTCGAGTGTGAGGCCGGGGGCCTCGACCACGCGATCGTTCTCGATCCACGCGTAGGGCGGGAAGTTGATCACGTCGTCGCCGAAGTAGGTGTCGAAGTCGCCGTGGTCATGCGACTGTGGCCGCGTGCCGGGCCGGCGGATCGCGTTCCAATCCCAGCCGAGGTGCCACTTGCCGATGCGCGCCGTGGCGTAGCCCCGCTGCCGCAGCATCGCCGGCAGCGTGAGCTGCCCGGGATGAAAGACGGGCGGCCCGAACGAGTTGACGATCCCTTGGAAATCCCGCCAGTGCGGCCCGGATCCGGCGTGCTGCGAAGCCGCCTAGCGCACGCCCCACGCCGCTGCCACCATCTCCGCCGTCGCCGGGTCGTGCCGCAGGAGGTCGGCCCGCACGAATGGAAAGAAATCGTTGCGGCCGAAAAAGGCCTCTGTCGCCTCGGCGAAGAACTCCTGCGGGTTCGTGATCGCGTAGGCCCGCTCCGTCGTCCGTGGACGGCCCGAGCCATACCGCCGCTCCACGCTGTCATAGAGGCCCGCATCCCTGGCCCGTTCGTGGGCCCTCGCGACATCGGCGTTGCCGAAGCCGGCCGGCAGCACGCGGTGATGGTAGGCATGGGCCAGTTCGTGCAGCACGAAGGTCGGCATCCGGTCAAGTTCCTGGGCGAACCTCGCCACGTTCGTGAACTCGACGCCCCGGGCCATGCGGGGGTCGCGGCCATGCTCACGAAGCCATCCCGGATTGGGGTGATATTCCGCCGTCGGCCTCACGCCGTCGTATTCGGGCGAGAAGTAGAGCGGTACTTCCCGCAGCTTCTCGACCGCCGCCGCGGGCATCACCCGCTCGATCTCCTCGAGTTCCTCGTCGAGCAGGTCGAGGGCCCGCGCGGTGGCGGCCGGCTGCTCACTCACGAGCCTGCGGCTCACGTGGACGGCCCAGCCGCGAACGGGCCGCGACTCCCACTCAGGCTCTGGCGCAGACGCGAAAGCCACGACCGCCACGCCGCACAGGCCTGCGAGGAGGGGCTGCCAGGTGGCTCGTCGGCGTCGCATCTCAATCCCCTCTCATCCCCGGCGACCCGACGTTGCGAACGCAACCGTCGGACCGCAACTGCGTGCAGGCTACACTCAGTGACTGGGCGTTGTCCACGTGACGGGTGCCGCACGTCTTCGGGAGCATTCCGCCGTGATCAATCGCCTGCGACTGCCGCGGAGCGCCGGTCTCCCCCCGGCCTTCGTCATGTGCCTCGCCATGAGGCCTGCCGTAGCCGACGACGACGGACCGCGGCCCGCCGATCTTGCCGCGGCGCTCGCCGCCGAGGACCGCGCCTCGCTGGTGGCTGATGTCGAGCGTCTCGGCGACGCGTCCCGAGGATCGACGCTCTTTCACACGCGACGGTTCATCTGCGTGCAGTGCCACGCGGTCGGCGAGGGCCCCGCGTCACTCGGGCCGAACCTGGCGGGCCGGCCGGCCGGCGTACCCCCTGGCCGAGCCCCGCTCGTGGAACACCTGGTGGAGTCAATTCTCGCCCCCTCCGCCGTGATCCGCCCCGAGTATCGAGGCGTGACGGTGCTTACCGACGACGGCAGGAGCCTGACGGGCATCGTCGCCCGCGAGTCCGACGACGAACTCGTTCTCCGCGACACCGCGTCCGGTGAGATCACGCTCCGCACGTCGTCGATCGACGACCGCGTGCCCGCCGCGGCGTCGCTCATGCCGCAGGGCCTCGCCAACCTGCTGACCGATCGCGGACAGTTCCTCGACCTCGTTCGATATCTCGCGGAGGTGGCGGAAGGAGGCCAGGCACGGGCGCGGGCGCTGCCGCCGGATCCAGCCGTGCTCGTCGCACCGAGTGTGGCCGCCTATGAGGCGACCATCGACCACGCCGGCCTCATCGCCGACTGGGTAGATGCGGAGAAGTCGAAGTCGGCACTCGAGCGTGGCAGTGCGATCTACGGCCGCGTCTGCGCCAACTGCCACGGCACCCTCGACGAGCCCGGCTCGCTCCCCACCGCGCCACGGTTCGGGAGCGGCGGATTCAAACATGGCAGCGATCCCTCTTCGATGTATCGCACGCTCACCCACGGGGCGGGCCAGATGGTCGCCCAGACCTGGATGGTGCCGCAGCAGAAGTACGACGTCATCCACTTCATCCGCGAGACATTTCTCCGGGATCACAACCCGCAGTGGTACACGGCGTTCACCCCGGACTACCTCGCCGGACTGCCGGCCGGCGACGACGCGGGAGCGTTCGCCGTCGACATGCTGTCACCCACCGACGCCAACCCTTGGAACGCCCGGATGCGTCTCTCGGGCATCGACTTCACCGGCCCCGACGAGGCCGTGCTCTGCACGTGGGATGGTGACGTGTGGACCGTCCGCGGCATCGGGGCAGCGGCGGGCACGCTGGCCTGGCGGCGGATAGCGACGGGACTGTACCAGCCGCTGGGCATCACGGTGATTGCCGGCACTATCCACGTCGGCTGCCGCGACCGGATCGTGAAGCTTGTGGATATCGACGGCGACGGCCTCACCGACCGCTACGACACCTTCAACGACGACCACGAGGTGACCGAGTATTTCCACGAGTTTGCCATGGGCCTCGAGACCGATGCCGCCGGCAATCTCTGCTACGCCAAGAGCGGCCGCCACGGGCTCCCCGCCGTCGTGCCGCATCACGGCACGCTCCTCAAGGTGGCACGCGACGGCTCATCCACCGGGATCGTCGCCACCGGATTCCGCGCGGCCAACGGCGTGTGCGTGGAATCCGACGGCCGCGTGGTGCGTCTGCCGGCACCCGACTTCAAGCCTGCGTGGTGCCATGCCGTGGAATGGAATGTCACCGGCGCCGATGGCGACGCGGTGCGGGGCGTGCTGCACGGCACCATGCACTGACGCATGCCCGACCTCGAATTGATCACCGTCACCGGCGCCTCGCTCCTTGCCGGCTTCGTCAACGCGATCGCCGGCGGCGGCGGGCTCGTGTCGCTGCCGATCCTGTTCACGGCGTTCCCCGGCGCGCCGCCGGCCACGCTCTTCGGCACCAACAAGGCGTCGATGGTCTGTGGCACCGCGTGGGCAGCCGCCAACTACGCCCGACACGTGACCCTGCCTCGGCACACGCTCGTGCCGGCGAGCCTCGCCGCCCTGGCCGGCGGCGCGGCGGGCGCCTGGCTCGTGACGCTCGTCTCACCCGGCTGGATCCGCCTGCTGCTGCCGTGGATGCTCGCCGCCGTGCTCGCCCACACGGTGCTGGCCCGCGATCTCGGTGCCACGCATGCTCCTCGCCTCCGCCCCCGCGTCGAAGCGGCGCTCGGCTCGTTCATCGGGCTGGCGCTGGGGCTCTACGACGGCTTCTTCGGCCCGGGCACGGGCAGTTTCCTCATCTTCCTGTTCATACGGCTCGCGGGCTACGACTTTCTGCACGCCGTGGCCACGGCGAAGGTGCTCAACACCGCCACCAATCTCGGCGCGCTGGCCACCTTCGGCGTGAGCGACAACATCTGGTGGCGGTTTTTCCTGCCGATGGCGGCCGCCAACGTGGCCGGAAGCTTTCTCGGCACGCGGCTCGCCCTGCGGCACGGCTCGCGGCTGATCCGCGTGGTCTTCACGGTCGTCGTCGGGGCGCTCGTCGCCAAAACCGCCTACGACTCCCTCTTCACCCCGCCGGCGCCGGTCACTTCTTCACCGCTTCCCGCTCCCAGATGATCCGACCGGAGCACCAGCCGCGGTCGTCGGAACGAAAGGTGCAGATGGAATAGGCATCGGTCGGCGGCGCATACCGCACCCAGTCATGGCCGCACTTGGCGCAGGTGCCCTTCCAGAGGCCGCCGGCAGCTCCTGCCACGGCGGCCAGCGACGCCAGCACGCACCCGCCCAGGGCCACCATCGCCCACCGCCTGCCACGTGACCGCCTCATATCCCCGCCTCCACAGATGATCAAAGCGGCATGTGCACGTGCAACCGCTTTGCCCTCGAGCATACCGGCTCGCCGTCACCCCACGCACGGGCAGCCCTCGGGCAGCACGATGCGGATGCAACCTGGCACCGCCTCGAAGCGGAAATGCCGGCCGCTCACGGGCTCGCCGTCGAGATTCACCGGGATCGCGTCGGCCGCCCGCACCTCGATCCACGGCACCCGCATCCTCACCACGTGGCCGCCACCGGCCTGCTGGCCGAGCACCTCGGCCGCGACCCAGGCGGCCTCCGACGGCGGAAACGGCCGCAGGAACACCACGTCGAGCAGGCCGTCGTCGATCAGCGCCGCCGGGGCCAGCGGCTGGCCGCCCCCGGCCTGGCGGCCGTTGCAGATCGCACCGATCACGACCGCACCCTCCATCGTGCCATCGGGGGTCGTGACCGCGCAGGCGTAGGGGCGGAAGTTCACCGCCTTCACCAACCCCATGATCGTGTAGGCGCCGCCCCCCAGAAAGTTCTTCAGTTCCACCGGCGTCTCCGCCGTGACCGCGGCCCCGAATCCCCCGGAGGCGATGTTGGCGAAGAACGAATCGTTGCACCGCCCCAGATCCACCGGAACCGGCGTGCCCTCCACGGCAAGCCTCAGGGCCGCGGCCGCATCCGCAGGCACGCGGCAGGCGGTCGCGAAATCGTTGGCGGTGCCCAGCGGCAGGAGGGCCAGGTCCGGCCGCCGCCCCGGCTCCAAGCTCATCAGCCCGTTGGCGACCTCGTTGACGCTGCCGTCGCCGCCGCCCGCGATCACCCGCGCGACGCCGTCGCGTGCCGCCTCGGCAACGAGTCGCACGGCGTCGCCCTGCTCCCAGGTGACCCGAACCTCCACCTCGTGGCCGGCCGCCCGGATCTCGGTCACAGCCCGCCGCACGTCGGGGCGATCGGCCTTCTTGCCATTGAGGATCAGTCGGCACCGCATCGGCAGGTCGCTCCTCCGTTCCAGCGCGACATCTCCAGCGCGACATCGTAGCAGGACGACGCTCCGGGGCGGCACGGGTGGCGTCGACAGCGACGTGGCATCAGTTCACCGCCGGCCCCACGCCTCACGGCGTTAAGCTAGTACGAATCCATCGCTGCACGACGCCTGCGGATCACGTGCGACCCGTATTAGACTCGAGTTCCTCGTCGTCGAATTCGTCGACGCAACGCGGTTTCGCACAAGCTCGACAGCCGGGGGAGACACTGATGACGATCGACTGGAAGGGCGTCTACGCGGCCGCCACCACCGAGTTTTACGCGGGGGTGCGCAGCGGCAGCGAGACGGTGCGGGCCCCGCGGCGGCCGCTGGTGGGCGACGAGCGGGAGGACGTGCTTCGCGTCATCCGCACCGCGATCGCCACACGCCCCACGGCGACGAAGTGATGAGCGGCGGACTGCCGGCACGGCTGCGGGTCGTCGATTCGCACACGATCGGAGAGCCCACGCGGGTCGTGGTCGACGAGGCGCTCGTGGCCGGCCTCGACCTCGGCGCGGGGAGCGTGCGCGACCGCCGCGACCGCTTCCGCGAGCGGCATGACCACGTCCGCCGGGCGCTCGTGGGTGATCCACGGGGCGTGACGGCGATGGTGGGCGTGATCCTGGTGCCGCCGGCCGATCCCGCCTGCCGCTACGGTGCCTTTTACATCAACCGGGTCGGCTACCTCGACATGTGCGGCCACGCCACGATCGGCCTGGCCGTCACGCTCGGCGCGCTGGGCGCGATCGAGCCAGGCTCGTTCCGCCTGGAGACACCGGCCGGCGTGGTGGCCATGACCTGGCATGGGGGCAACGAGGCGTCGTTCGAGTGCGTGCCGCCGCGGCGGATCGCCAAGGGGCTTTCCCTCTCGTGCGACGACGGATCAAGGGTGACCGGCGACGTCGCCACGTCGGGGCTCTGGTTTTTTCTCTGCCGCGACCACGGCCTGCCCGTCGAGCCGGCCGCGATCCCCGCGCTCACAGCCCGGGCGTGGTCGATCCGCCGCGCGCTCGAGGCGCGGGGCATCGCCGGCGACGGCGGCGAGGTGATCGACCACGTCGTGCTGCTCGGCCCGCCGCGGGAGCCCGGCAACGACGGACGCGCCTTCGTGCTCTGCCCCGACGGCGCCTTCGACCGCTCCCCCTGCGGCACCGGCACGAGCGCGCTGGTCGGCTGCCTGCTCGACGACGGCGTGCTGGCCGAGGGAGCCACCTGGCGGCAGGAGAGCGTGCTCGGCGGCGTGTACGCGGCGAGCGTGCGCTGCGCGGGGAGCATCGTCGTGCCCACGGTTCGCGGCCGGGCGTGGCTCACCGCCGAAAGCACGCTCCACTTCACCGCCGACGATCCCTACCGCACGGGCGTCGACGCCTGAGCGGCCGCCCCGCGTCAGGTCACGTGCGGCAGCCGGTCGTAGATGATCGGGCTGCCGTCGGGCTCCGTGCCGACCTCGAACACGCGGAGCTGGTCGAACCACGCCATCAACTCGGCCTTCGACATGAGCTTCGGCACCATCTCCCCCTCGACGAGGTGCCCGAACACCAGTTCCGCCTCGCCATGCCGCCGGTCGCCCACGGTGCTCGTGGCCTTCACGATCGACACCGACTCGCCCAGCTCCTCGATCGTGATCTCGTAGCGGAGCACGTCGCCGGGCACGGCGTCGAACTGAAACTCGGCCCGCGCCACCTTCGCCAGCACCACCTGCCGGGCGTAGTCGATGGCGTCGATCACCAGCAGGCCCGCGGCCTGCGCGATTCCCTCGATCACCAGTGACGTGGGCATCACCGGCAGGCCCGGCATGTGGTCGTGCAGGTGCTCCTCGGCGAGGGTCACCGCCTTGACGGCGACGGCACGGTGGCAGCGGACGAACTCGTCATAGCGGTCGATCCAGAACCAGCGCATCGCGTCTCTCTCCGTCGCCGGGCGGCAGCGCCCGCATGGTGCATCTTCGCAGATTGCTCCACGATCGACCACGTCGGAAAGACCTGCGGTACGATGCCGGCATGGACGAGCCGCCCGACCACCGCCACCCGAAGCCGTGGACGATCTCCGGCAACGTCGTCGATCCGCTGCGGCGGACGATCCGGCCGGCCACGCCCTACGATCACTCCGGCGCTACGCTCGACGCCGGGGCCGTGGCCTCGCTTCTCGACCGCCCCGGGATCGGTTACCTCTCGGAGACGATGGACTATCCGGGCGTGATCGCGGGCGACCCGGAGGTGCTCGCCAAGATCGCCGCCGCCCGCGCGCAGGGCAAGCCTGTCGACGGCCATGCGCCGAGGCTTCGCGGCCCGCAGGCCGCCGCCTATGCGGCCGCCGGGATCACCACCGACCACGAGTGCGTCACGCTCGATGAGGCGCTCGAGAAGATCGTCCTCGGCATGCAGATCCTGATCCGCGAGGGCTCGGCCGCACGAAACTTCGACGCGCTGGCCAGCCTTCTCGACACGCACCCCGACCGCTGCATGCTCTGCAGCGACGACAAACACCCCGACGCGCTGCTCACGGGCCACATCGACGCGCTCGTCCGCCGCGCGACGGCCCGCGGCAGCGACCTGTTCGATGTCCTGCAGGTGGCCTGCGTCAATCCGGTGCGGCACTACGGCCTGCGGGTCGGATTGCTCCAAGCGGGCGACCGCGCCGACTTTCTCGAGGTCGACGATCTCGCGTCGCTCCGCATTCGCCGCGTGTTCGTGGCCGGGAAGCTCGCCGCCGACGACGGCACCAGCACGTGGCCGCGGCCTACGCCGATCTCTGCCGCCGGGCACGGGCCCTCGGATCCCAACTGGCCGCCCCCTTCATGACGCTCTCGTTCATGGCGCTGCTCGTGATCCCGTCGCTCAAAATCAGCCCAACAGGACTCTTTGACGTCGACGCGTTTCGGCCGGTGGGCCTCGGCGACTGACCGGTCCCGCAACTCCTCGCCGGCCCGACCGTTCAACTCCCATGACGACGACGATGCAGCCGCCTCGTTCGGCCACGCGCCCGCGAATCGCCATCGTGGGGGGCGGGCCGGGCGGCCTCCTCACCGCGTGGCACCTCGAGCGCCAGGCCACCCGCCCTGCGCACGTCACCCTCTTCGAGGCGAGTGGCCGGCTCGGCGGCAAGGTTCTCACGCCCTCGTTCGCCACCGCCCCGGTGCGCTACGAGGCGGGCGCGGCCGAACTCTACGACTACACCCCGGTGGGTGAGGATCCGCTCCGCGAACTCGTGGCCTCCCTCGGCCTGCCGACCGTGCCACTCGGCGGAGCCACCGTCGTCACCCCCGACGGTCCAGTTGCCAACCTCGACGACCTCGGCGCCGTGCTCGGCCCCGCGGCGCGGCGAGACCTCGAAGCCTTCGACCGGGAGGCCCGCGGGGCGATGACGCGACGGGAGTTCTACGCGGCCGACCAGGCGGCCGCCGATGCCGCCGACACGTTCGCCACGATGCTCGCCGGCTGCGGCGAGCCGGCCGCCCGCCGCTACGTCGAGACGATGATCCACAGCGACCTGGCGACCGAACCTGGCCTGACGAACGTCGGCTACGGCCTGCAGAACTACCTCATGAACGATCCGGCCTACATGCGGCTCTACGCGATCGCCGGGGGCAACGAGCGGCTGATCGAGGCGGTGGTGGCCGGCCTGCACGCCGCGATCCGTCTCCACACCCCCGTGCTCCGGATCGATGCCACTCCCGGCGGCAGGTTCCGCGTGATCACGGCCGGATCACCGTCTGGAAAAGAACTGTTCGACGCCGTGGTGCTGGCCCTCCCGCTGCAGCACCTCGCCCGCATCGACTCCGACGACGACACCCTCGCCGCGGCTGTCACCACCCACTGCGAAAGGTTCGACCATCCGGCGCATTACCTCCGGGTGACGGCGCTCTTCGACGAACCGTTCTGGCGGGGCAGGATCGACGGCGGCTACCTGATGCTCGACGCCTTCGACGGGTGCTGCCTCTACGACGAGTCGGCCCGCGAGCCCGAACCGCGTCACGGCGTGCTGGGCTGGCTGCTCGCCGGCACGGCCGCGGCAGCGTGGGCGGGCCGCGACGACGACGCGATCGCGGCCGCGGCGCTCGAGAGCCTGCCCCACTGGCTCGGCGATGCCCGCCGGCACCTCCGCGAAGCCCGCGTGCACCGCTGGATCGGGGCGGTGAGCGGGCTGCCGGGCGGCTGGCGTCCGCCCGCGATCGACCGGCGCCACCAGCCCGCCCCGACGACGCATCCCCACCTGTTCGTCGTCGGCGATTATCTTTTCGACAGCACGCTCAACGGGGTGCTCGATTCCGCCCAGCACGTCGCCGGCTGGCTCGCGACCGAGTTCGGTTGACGGATCCACGCGGCCGGCGCCGGCCGCCCTTGAAAGGACCCTCATGATCACCAGTTCGCAGCGGCCCGCCCCGGCCATGCCGCCGACCGACGGAGGACTGCCGCACGACGCCACGATCGAACGCCTTCCGCTGGCCGACGGCGGTGTGTTCGAAGTCGCGGTGCTCGCCGGGCCGACCATCGACGCGGCGGAGCACGACGCCGCGGCTGCCGACCTCGTCGGCCGGGCTGTCACCTGGGCCGCCGCCACGGCCGGCGAACCGCCGCTCGCGGTGCCGCTCTACGGCACGCACGTGGTGTGGAGTCCGCGGCGCGGCGTGGCGATCGGCCCCGCGGACAGGCTGCCGGCGATGCGGGCGGCGCTCGTCGAGTTCGCCGACCGGGAGGCCGAACTCCGCGACGTCGAGCGACGGCTCGGCGGCCTGCTCGAGCACATCGACGGCGATGCACCGCTCGCCTTCGAGTTCGACGAGGTGGCGCTGCCGCGGCGGCGGGAACTCGCCGCCCGGTTCCGGGAAGGCGTGTCGCTGCGGCGCCGACTGGCGATGCTCGCGCCCGCCGTGCAGCGCCCGCCTCCGCAGCCGCCGACCCTGGCGGGCCAGGTGGGCGAGCGGCTTCGCGACCGCACGCGGCTCGTCGAGCGGCTCGAGCACGCGGTCGAGCAGGCCGAGCTCGTGGATCGGGTGTATGCCGGCTGCGGCGAGCGGGCTGCCGAGTTCGTCACCTCGCGGCGTCACGCCACGCTCGAGTGGGTGATCATCCTGCTGCTCGCGGCCGAGGTGGTGCTGATCACCGTCGACCTGCTGGCGACCCGCGGATCATGACCGCTCGCCGCCCCTCGATGCGACTGGCGTCGATCGACGTGCTCCGGGCCGTGGCCATCGTGCTGATGACGGTGGTGCACTTCGTGGAAAACCTCGCCGGCTCCTGGGACTTTGTCGACGGGCCGTTTCTCGGCGCCTACCGCTACTGGTGGCTGCCGACCGGCTTTGCGGCCCCGATGTTCACGTTTCTCTCCGGGGCGAGCTACCGGCTCTGGTCCGACGCCCAGCGTGCCCGGGGCCGCAGCGATGCCGCGCTCACGAAGATCACGATCCGCCGCGGCCTGTTCCTCATGTTCCTCGGCTTTTTGTTCAACGTGCTCGTGTGGATGCCGGAGGATGTCTTCAACTGGGACATCCTCACGCTGATCGGCATCGCGACGCTCGCGTTCGCCATCGCCCGGCGCGTGCCCGCCGCGGTCACCCTCCTGGCCTGCGGGCTGCTCGTGGCGCTCGCGCCGCCGCTGCGGGTGGTCGCCGACTACCGCACCGCGTGGTCGTCGGGCTTCTTCGACTACGAGTTTGTTCTCGGCGACGTGGTGCGGGGCTGCCTCGTCACCGGCTACTTTCCCGTCTTCCCGTGGCTCGCCCTGCCGCTCGCCGGCTTTGTCGCCGCGCCGTCGCTCTACGGCGAGCGTCCGAGCCGCTCGGCGCTGGCCGTCGGCGTGCTGCTGCTCGCTGCGGCCGCCTGCCTCATGGCCGCGCGGCCGCTCGTGCCGGCGCAGCTCGTGACGACCGACCGGCTCTGGTCGATGTTTCCGCCGACGACGCCCTACATTCTCGGGACAATCGGCGGCGTGATGGTGCTGGCCACGCTGCTCCATCGCGGCCTCGACGGCCGCTCCACCGGTGGTCCGCTTCTGCAGGTCGCGGGGGCGATGAGCCGGCACTCCCTCTCGCTCTACATCCTCCATCACGTGGCCCATGTCTGGCCGCTCTGGCTGGCGGGCTTCGTCACCACCGGCGATCCCACCGCGCTCTGGCAGGTGGCCACGCCGGTCTCGACCGCGATCTGCTGGGCCGCGGCGTGCCTGTTCCTGATGGCCTGGCTGGCAGACCGCATGGGCCGCCCGGGCGGCCTTTCGGCAGAATCGGTGCTTCGCTGGCTCTGCGAGCCGTGATCCGCACGCCGCGATCCGCCAGGAACGTTTCCCCCGAGAGCATTCCCCGCGTGCCCAACGCCGACGCCTCCAACCGCGGCATGCGGTACGCCCGCTCCGCCTGGATCCTGCTCGACTGGGCCGCCAGCGCCTTCTCCACGGTGCTGATCACGCTCGTCGTCGCCTACGTCGAGAAACTGGTGTTTCGGGACGGAGCCTGGGGCATGCCCTCGGGAGTGATCTGGGCGTGGACGCTCGCCGCGGCCATGCTCGCCTCCGCGCTGCTCACACCGTGGGCCGCCGCCTGGGCCGACCGGCGGCTGGCCCACAAGCGGGCTCTGCTCACGAGCACCCTCGTCGGGGCAGGGGGCCTCGTGGCGCTCGCCGCGGCACCACCCGAAGCGCAGCCTGCGGTCGTGGCCGCGATCGTGGTGTCGTGCGTGGGCTTCGACCTCGCGCAGGTGTTCACGGGAAGCCTGCTGCCGCGGATCGCCGCCGACGGCGCCGCCGACCGGCTGTCGGCCCGGGGATTCGCCGCGGGCTACGCCGGCGGCGCGATCGCCCTGATGGCCGCCACCGCGGTCGTCGCGGCGCACGAGCGGCTCGGGCTCTCCGTGGCAGGCGGGCTGCGGGCGGCCTTCGCGGTGACGGCCTCGTGGTGGGTCGTGTTTTCACTACCGGCGGCTGCAGCCCGCTTCGGCCATGCGGCCGCGCAGCGGCATGCCGCGTCGTCGGCGGCTGAACTGCTCGGCTTTGCCCGCAGCCTCGTCCGGCCGGCGGAGACGGGCGTGGCGGCCCGCCTGGCCACGATCCTCGCGGGCGCGATGCTCACGCTCGGGGCGGTGCAGACGGCCATCGCGCAGTTCTCGAGCCTCGCGCTCGAACGCTTCGACCTCGACGGTCCCGCCCTCGTGCGGCTCGTGCTCCTCGTGCAGTTCGTCGCGTTGCCCGGCGCGCTCGTCGTCGGCTGGTTCTCGACCCGCTTCGGCCGCCAGGCCGCGGCCGTGCTCTGCCTCGCCGGCTGGATCCTCGTGCTCGTGCTCGCCTGCTTCGTCGAAACCACGTCGCAACTGCATGCCCTCGCGGTGCTCCTCGCCCTCGTGCTCGGCGGGATCCAGAGCGTGGTGCGGGCCCTCGTGGCGGTGCTGGCGCCCGCCGGACGCGCAGGGGTCACCTTCGGCCTCCTGCAGGTCGGCACGAAGCTGGCCGGCTGCGCGGCGAACCTCGCCTTCGGCGCGGTGCAGCTGGCCACCGGAGTGCCGCAGATGGGCCTCGTCGCCCTGATCGTGCAGCTGGTTCTCGCCGCGTGGCTCTTGGTCGCCCGTCGGCGGTGAGCCCGCGGCCCTGCCTCCGCCCGCATTGTGGACCGACGAGTTCTCGGCGCTACGGGCGGCGCCGCCCCGACGAGGCGCCTCTCCACAAGGTCGTGTCCCTGAACCTCGAGAGCTGGCTTCCGTAACGCAAGAACGCCGAGCGGCCCGCGGGGCAGCGAGCACGTCGCCCACACCGCCAGCCCGATGCTACCGTTGCGACCGTGCCGCCTCCATGTCTTACCCGGGTTTTTCACCCCGGCGACGTCTCGCTGGCCGTGGCGCCGTGGGCGGCGACCTTCCGATGCGACCTACGAATACGTATGTTTTTGCACGTTCCGACACCCTGTTCGGATTCGCGTCGGCGGGGTAAGACTTGTGCACCGGCAGGGGCGAACGCGCCTCCGAAGCCGGTTGCACGGCCCAATTTCCCGAGGGATGGCACCATGGCGAACGGTGATGGATCGGCGGCGAACATGCCCGCGTCTCCGCGGGTCTCGCGGCGGGCGTTTGCCCGTGGAACCGCCGGGGGCGCCGCAGCGGCCCTGATGGTCCATTCGTCGCTGGCGGCCGCGGAGGAGACTCGCGAGATCCGGCTCGGGGTCATCGGCTGCGGCGGACGGGGCAGCGGCGCGATCAACGATTCGCTCACGATCAACGAGGGGGTGCGGCTCGTCGCAACGGCGGATCTCTACGCACCGAAATGCGCGTCACTCTGGAAGGCGTTGCGGCAGGCCCATCCGAACAAGGTGGCCGACGAGGACGTCATTGCGGCAGGACTCGACGGGTACAAGCGGGTGCTCGACGACAAGAACGTCGACCTGGTGCTGATCACCACCTCGCCCGGATTTCGACCCTGGTATGTGCGGGAGGCCATCGCCGCCGGGAAGCACGTGTTTGCGGAGAAGCCCGGGTGCGTCGATCCGGCAGGCTACCGGCTCTGCCTCGAGGCCCATGCGGCGGCCGTCGCGAAGGGCGTGGCGGTCGTGGGGGGCACCCAGTATCGCCGGCAGGTCAACTATGTCGGTGCCGTGGAGCAGATCCGCAACGGGGCGATCGGCGACGTGATCGGGGCGACGACCCGCTACTGCAGCGGAGGCATCTGGTATCGCCCGCGGACGGAAGGCATGAGCGACGCGGAATACCAGCTCAACAACTGGATGCACTTCATCTGGCTGAGCGGCGACCAGATCGCCGAGCAGGCCGTGCACAACCTCGACACGATCAACTGGGTGATGGGAGCGAATCCCGTGGCCGTGTTCGGATCGGGCGGACGGTTCACCCGCCCCGACGACAGCGAAATGTGGGACAGCGTCAGCCTCGACTACGAGTATCCTGGCAACCGGACCGTGTCGTTCATGTGCCGGCAGATTCCCGGCGCGGCCAGCGACGTCGGCACCGTGATCTACGGCACCAAGGGCCAGTGCCACATCGGGGCCTCCAACGCGGGATCGCGGATTTTCGACCGCGAGGGGAAGAAGGCCTGGGAGATGGGCGGCAGCATCGCCGCCGCCTACGAGCAGGAGCACAAGGATCTCGTCGACTCCATCCGCGCAGGGAAGCCGATCGTGGAACTCGAGCAGCTCGCCAACAGTTCGATGGTGGCGGTGATGGGCCGCATGGCCGCCTACACCGGCCAGCGTGTGACCTGGAAGTTCGCCACCGAGGAGTCGAAGCTCGACCTCTTCCCCAAGGATCTCACCTGGGAGTCGGCGCTGCCGAAGCCGCAGTTCGCCATTCCGGGAAAGACCAAACTCATCTGACCAGGCCCGCCGCCACCGCAGGAGGCATCGTCATGTCCGCATCCAGCCGCCCCACCAGCCGGCCATCCTCCGCCGCGCCGATCTACCGTGGCCCCTTGCCGCACGTGACCACCGTCGAGCGGATTCCGGTCACGGTGTACGACCAGCCGGCCGACGCGAGTCGGGCGGTGGCCCGCGAAATCGCCGACCTCGTCCGCGAGCGGGCGGCGGCGGGCCGCACGACGGTGCTCGGGCTCGCGACCGGCAGCACGCCCGTGGGCGTCTACGACGAGTTGATCCGGCTCCACCGCGAGGAAGGTGTCTCGTTCAAGACCGTGGTCACGTTCAACCTCGACGAGTACTGGCCCATGCAGCCCGACGCGCTGCAGAGCTATCACCGCTTCATGCGGGAGCACCTCTTCGATCACCTCGACATCACCGCCGACGCGATCCACATTCCCGATGGGACACTGGCCAGGCACGACATCAATGCCGCCTGTGCCGCATACGAACAGGCCATCCGTGACGCCGGCGGCATCGACCTGCAGCTCCTCGGCATCGGCCGCACGGGGCACATCGGCTTCAACGAACCCGGCAGCACCGTCGAAAGCCGCACCCGCCTGATCACGCTCGACAGCGTCACCCGCGCGGACGCCGCCTCCGATTTCTTCGGGGAGTGGAACGTGCCGCGACAGGCGATCACGATGGGCGTGGGCACCATCCTCGACGCGCGGCGGGTCGTGCTGCTCGCCTTCGGAGAGCACAAGGCGCCGATCGTGCGACGGGCCGTCGAGGAGCCGCCGTGCAGCCATGTGTCGGCGAGCGCGTTGCAGCAGCATGCCGATGGGCGGTTCGTGCTCGACCGGGCGGCGGCCGCCCGGCTTTCGCGGTTCGAGCAGCCGTGGGTGGTGGGGCCGCTCGACTCGATGGGGCTCGAGTGGACGCCCCAGCTCACGAAGAAGGCGGTGATCTGGCTGTCGCGAAAGACGGGCAAGCCGATCCTCAAGCTCACCGACGCCGACTACAACGAGCACTCGCTGCAGGACCTGCTCTCCAGCCGTGGCCGGGCCTACGACGTCAACATCGAGGTCTTCAAGGCGATGCAGGGCACGATCACCGGCTGGCCGGGAGGCAGGCCCGGTGGCAGTCGCGGGGTGCCCGGAGGCTCCGATGCGTTTCCCAAGCGGGTGATCGTCTTCAGCCCGCACCCCGACGACGACGTGATCAGCATGGGCGGCACGTTCATCCGGCTCTGCGAGCAGGGACACGACGTGCACGTGGCCTACCAGACGAGCGGCAACATCGCCGTCTGGGACGAGTCGGCCGACCGCCACGTCGACTTCGTGGAGGAGTTCTGCAAGGCGTTTGGCGTGGGGTCGAAGACATCCGGGATCGCCGATCGGATCAGGCAGTTTCTCAAGACGAAGTCGGCGGGCGCCGTCGACATCCCGGAACTGCAGACGGTGAAGGGGCTGATCCGCCGCACCGAGGCCCGCGCGGGAGCCCGCTACTCCGGCGTGAAGCCCGACAACATCCATTTCCTCGACCTGCCGTTCTACGAGACCGGCCGCGTCCGCAAGAAGCCGATCGGCCCCGACGACATCGCGATCACCGTCGACCTGCTGGAACGGGTCAAGCCCCACCAGGTGTACGCCGCCGGCGATCTCTCCGACCCCCACGGCACCCACCGCGTCTGCCTGGCCGCCATCCTGGGGGCGCTCGCCGAGGTGAAGCGTCGCGACTGGGCCAAGGACTGTCAGCTCTGGCTGTATCGGGGGGCCTGGCAGGAATGGGAACCGCACGAGATCGAGATGGCGGTGCCGCTCTCGCCCGACGAGGTCGAGCGGAAACGCATGGCGATCTTCAAGCACGAGAGCCAGAAGGACAGGGCGCTCTTCCCGGGCGCGTCCGACCCGCGGGAGTTCTGGCAGCGTGCCGAGGACCGCAACCGGGAAACGGCGCGTCTCTACGACAAACTCGGCCTGCCGGAATACGAGGCAATCGAGGGATTCGTACGGCAGGACTACTAGACTTCGAGACGAGGCGAGGGGGTCGGTGAACGCTCGAGGAGCGTTGGGTACAGGCCCGGTGATCCATTCGGAAACAGGTGCATGACGAAAAAGTACAACGTGGGCGTCATCGGCTACGGCTGGGCGGCCACCGCGCACATCGCCGCGATCAACGCCACGACACAGGGCCGCGTGGCCGCGGTGTGGTCGTCACGGCCGCTCGACGCCGGGGAACTCGCCGCGAAGCACGGCGGGCCGATCAAGGCCTACCGTGAACTCGACGCGATGCTCGCCGACCCCGACCTCCACGTGGTCGACATCACGAGCTACCCGAGCCAGCACCGCGATCAGGCTGTGGCGGCCGCCAAGGCGAAGAAGCACGTGATTCTCGAGAAGCCGATGGCCAACACGCCGGAGGAGGTCCGTGACATCGTCGAGGCCGCCGAGGCCAACGGCGTGCGGGGATGCGTCTGCTTCGAGTGCCGCTACTCCAACCAGTTCCAGGTCACGAAGGCGCTGCTCGACGAGGGGCTGCTGGGCACGCTCCACTACGGCGAGGTCGACTACTACCACGGCATCGGCCCATGGTATGGCCAATACCGCTGGAACACGGGCAAGAAGGACGGCGGCAGCGCGCTGCTCACCGCCGGCTGCCACGCGCTCGACGCGCTCCTCATGCTGATGGGCGGCGACGTGGAGATGGTCACGAGCCTGAGCACGAAATCATCGAGCCCGATCTTCGCCCCGTACGAATACGACACGTCGAGCGTCACGCTCCTCCACTTCAAGGGCGGAGCGGTGGGCAAGACGGCCGCGATCGTTGACTGCCTGCAGCCCTACTACTTCCACACGCATCTCGTGGGCAGCGAGGGGAGCCTGCTCGACGACCGCTTCCATTCGATGAAGCTCAAGGCCGACAAGGGGCACTGGAGCCGGCTGTCGATGAAAATGCTCGACTCGGGCGACGTGAGCGACCATCCCTACCAGGCGCAGTTCCAGGCCTTCTTCGACGCGCTCGACGCCGGCCGCGACATGCCGCTGACGAGCTTCCGGGACGCCCGCCGGACGTTCGACGTGATCTTCGCCGCCGACGCCAGCGCCGCCCAGGGCGGCCGGCCGGTTCGCCTCTGAAGCAGCCACCCCTCCCGGAGTCCCCTCGGTGCACACCTTCCTTCCGCGAATACTGACTCTCGTCGCGAGCCTGCTCGTGGCCAGTTCCACCGCGTTCTCCGCCGCGCCGGCTCCAGGATGGACGGCCCTGTTCAACGGCCGCGATCTGGCCGGCTGGCGGGGGCGGCCCCACCTCGATCCGGCCAAGGATGCCGAGGGCACGCCCGAGGAGCGGGCGAAGCGGCAGGCCGAATGGGACGCCGACATGCGGCGGCACTGGACGGTCGCCGAGGGCGCGATCGTCGGCGACGGCCAGGGCGTGTTCCTGACGACCGACCGCGACTTCGGCGACTTCGAACTCACGCTCGACTGGATGCTTCCCGCGCCGTGCGCCGACAGCGGCATCTACCTCCGCGGCAATCCCCAGGTGCAGATCTGGGATCCGGCCTGCGAGCGGGACTCCAAGCACGGGGCCCAGAAGGGCTCGGGAGGCCTCTGGAACAACCCCGAGGGCGCGCCGGGCAAGTGGCCGATCGTGAAGGCCGACAAGCCGATCGGCGAGTGGAACACCACCCGGATCACCATGCAGGGCGATCGGGTGACGGTGGTGCTCAACGGCCAGGTGGTCGTCGACGACGCCCCGCTTGCCAACCATTTCGCCGAGGGACGGCCGCTTCCGGCCTGCGGCCCGATCCAGATCCAGGCGCACGGCGGGCCGATGCACGTCCGCAACGTGTTCGTCCGCGACCTGGGCACCTTCGACCTCACCGCGGCCGGCTGGCGTGACCTCGGCGAGGCCGACTTCACGAACGTCAACACCAACCCCGACACGTGGACCTGGACGCCCGAAGGCGTGGCCTGCACCGGGCAGCCGGTGGGCGTGATCCGTACGAAGGAGCCCGTCACCGACTTCGAGATGTCGCTCGAGTGGCGGCACCTGTCCGACGGCGGCAACTCCGGCGTATTTCTCTGGGCCCCGAAGGAGGCTCTCGACTCGATCAAGCCGGGCGACCTGCCGCCGGGCGGAATCGAGGTGCAGGTGCTCGACCACGGCTACACGGCCAAGTACGAGAATGCGACCGGCAAGAAGGCGACGTGGTTCACCACCGACGGCGACGTGTTTCCCGTCGGCACGTCGAAGATGAAGCCCTTCGCCCCGACGGCCCCCGGTGGCAACCGCAGCTTTCCGAAGGAGCGGCACTCGCGGGGCACGCCGGAGTGGAACCACTACTTCATCAGGGCGGTGAAGGGCGAGGTGCGTCTCTGGGTGAACGGGCACGAGGTGTCTGGGGGCGAGCAATGCACACCGTCCACCGGATATCTTTGCCTCGAGTCGGAGGGAGCGCCGGTGGAGTTTCGCCGCATGAAGATCAGGCAGATCGCCGCCCCGACCGAGCCCGCCCCTGCGCCGGCAGAGGAGGGCTTCGTGCCCCTGTTCGACGGCAGGACGCTCGCCGGCTGGCAGGGGGCCGTCGACGGCCATCAGGTGGTCGATGGCGAGATCCGCTCGAAGCCAGGCGTGGGCGGCAACCTGCTCACGACGGGGGAATACGGCGACTTCGAACTCCGGTTCGATTTCCGCCTCACCCCCGGGGCCAACAACGGTCTCGGCATCCGCGCACCGGCGAAGGGCGACGCCGCCTTCGAGGGGATGGAGATCCAGATCCTTGACGACGGCCATCCCAAGTACGCCGCCCTGAAGCCCTGGCAGGTTCACGGTTCGATCTACGGCGTCGTGGCAGCCGCACGAGACTGCCTGAAGCCGACCGGTGATTGGAACGAAGAAACGGTGGTGGTTCGTGGCACGCATGTGAAGGTGATCGTCAACGGCAAGACGATCCTCGACGTCGACACGGCGCCATTCCGCGACGGCAAGGCCACGCCCGACGGCCGGCCACACCCCGGCCTCGCCCGCACGAAGGGGCACCTCGGGTTCCTCGGGCACGGCGATGAGGTGCACTTCCGCAGGATCAGGATTCGCGAACTGAACGATTGACGGGCTGGCTCGCGCCCGCCCCACTCCAGCATTCCCGACACGAGGTCAGCCATGAGCCGCTCCGACTCCGCCGCCCCGGCCCCCACGTTTCGCCTCTGGCTGATGATGGTGCTCGAGTTCGCGATCTGGGGGGCGTGGCTGCCCCTGATCTGGGGCTACATGGGGGCCGGCGTGGCCGATGGCGGCCTCGGGTATAGCGGCACCGAGATCGCCTGGGTGGGCAGCGCCTTCGCGATCGCCTCGATCATGGGGATCTTCTTTTCCAGCCAGTTCGCCGACCGCACGTTCGCGGCCGAACGGTTCATGGCTGTGAGCCACCTCGTGGGTGGCCTGGCGATCCTCGGAATGTATTGGGCCCGCGACTTCCGCACGTTCTTCAGCCTGATGCTCGTGCACGCCCTGCTCTACGTGCCCACGATCTCGGTGAGCAACTCGATCGCCTTCACCCACATGAAAAATGCCCAGAAGGAGTTCGGGCTGGTGCGGATGGGAGGCACGATCGGCTGGATCCTCGCCGCCTGGCCGCTCTACTTCATCCTCCAGGGCAAGACCGGCGCCGAGGCCGTGGCCGCAAGCCGCAGCATCTTCCTCGTGGCGGGCATCACGTCGCTCGCTCTCGCGGCCTACAGCCTCTTCCTGCCGCATACGCCGCCCAAGCGGGCGGTGCCCGGTGACAGTGGCTTCGCGTGGCTCAAGGCGACGAAGTTTCTCGCCCATCCCTATCTGCTCGTGCTCTTCGTCGTCACGTTCATCGACGCCGTGATCCACAACGGCTATTTCGTGATGGCCGGCGACTTTCTCAAGAGCCAGGCCGTCGGCATCAAGCCGGAATGGATCATGCCCGTGATGAGCATCGGGCAGGTGGCCGAGATCCTCACGATGGCGGTGCTTGGCGCCGTGCTCGCCCGGCTCGGCTGGAAGACGACGATGATCCTCGGCATCCTGGGCCACGCGGCCCGATTCGCCGTCTTCGCGTTCTTCCCCCAGAGCCAGGCCGTGATCGTGGCAGTGCAGGTGCTGCACGGCATCTGCTACGCCTTCTTCTTCGCCACACTCTACATCTTCCTCGACGCGGCCTTTCCCAAGGACGTGCGGTCGAGCGCCCAGAGCCTGTTCAACCTGCTCGTGCTGGGCCTCGGCGACCTCGCGGCCAAGTGGCTCTTCATCCCGCTGCAGAGCCGACTCACGACGGACGGCACGGTCGATTACCGACAGCTTTTCCTCGTACCCACGTTCATGGCCCTGGCCGCCGCGGTCGTGCTCGCGATCGCCTTCTGGCCCCCTGCGTCGCTGGCCACCGCCGGCGAGACCGAGGACGACCTCGAAACGGAGCCGCAGACGATCACCTGACGCAACCCGCCCAGGCCTCGGGCGTCGGGAAAGGTCTCGACCGCATCTCGGTTATGTGGAGCGGCGATGTGGCAAACCAGATGGGGTAGGCGAGGGGGTCGGCGAACGCTCGAGGAGCCTTGGGCGTATCCTCGCCCCGGCGACGAGACTTTTGCCGCCCCCGAGCCGGCGATACACGTATCTCGAACGGGCTCTCGACTCGAGCGGGATCACCGCGCCGCCTCGGCCCACGCGGCCACCGGCACGCAGCTGCAGAAGAGGTTGCGGTCGCCGTGCACGTTGTCGACCCGGCCCACCGGCGGCCAGTACTTCCGCAGCACGAGCGCCGGCACCGGAAACACCGCCTGCTCGCGGGTGTAGGGCCGCGTCCATTCCGTGGCCACCGCGTCGTCGGCCGTGTGCGGGGCGTGCTTGAGCGGGTTGGCGTCGCGGGGCCACGTGCCGTTTTCCACGAGCCGGATCTCCTCGCGGATCGCGATCATCGCCTCCACGAACCGGTCGAGCTCGGCGAGCGGCTCGCTCTCCGTGGGCTCCACCATCAGCGTGCCCGGCACGGGAAAGCTGAGCGTGGGGGCATGGAAGCCGTAGTCGATCAGCCGCTTGGCCACATCTTCGGCCGTGATGCCGCTGGTCTCCTTCAAGGGTCGCAGGTCGAGGATGCACTCGTGGGCCACGCGACCGTTGGCTCCCGTGTAGAGCGTGGGATAGTGGCCGCGAAGCCGGACGCTCACGTAGTTGGCCGAGAGGATGGCCACCGCGGTGGCCTGCCGCAGCCCCTCGCCCCCCATCATCCGGCAATACATCCAGCTGATCGGCAGCACGGCCGCGTTGCCGAGCGGCGCGGCCGACACGGCGCCCACGTCGTTCACGGGCACGCCGCCGGTGGCATGGCCGGGAAGGTGCGGCACGAGGTCTTCCACCACACATACCGGGCCCACGCCCGGGCCGCCGCCGCCGTGCGGGATGCAGAAGGTCTTGTGGAGATTCAGGTGGCTGACGTCGCCGCCGAAGCGGCCGGGGGCGGCCGTGCCCACCAGGGCGTTCATGTTGGCCCCGTCCACGTACACCCGGCCGCCGTGTCGGTGCACGAGGTCGCAGAGTTGCGTCACCTCCGACTCGAACACGCCGTGCGTGCTCGGGTAGGTGATCATCACCGCTGACAGCCGCTCGGAAAACTGCTCGCACTTGGCCCGCAGGTCGGCGAGGTCGACGTTGCCCTGCTCGTCGCAGGCGGTCACCACCACCTCCATGCCGGCCATCTGGGCGCTGGCCGGGTTGGTTCCATGCGCACTCGACGGAATCAGGCAGACGTCGCGATGTCCCTGGCCGCGGGCCTTCTGCCAGGCCTGGATCACCAGCAACCCCGCATACTCGCCCTGGCTGCCGGCATTGGGCTGGAGGCTGATGCCCGCATAGCCCGTGGCCTCGCAGAGCCAGTCGCGGAGCTGGCGGTCGAGGAGCGTGTAGCCCTCGCGCTGGTCGGCGGGCGCGAAGGGATGCACGTTCGCGAACTCCGGCCAGGTGATCGGGATCATCTCGCTCGTGGCATTGAGTTTCATCGTGCAGCTGCCCAGCGGGATCATGCCGCGGTCGAGGGCGAGATCCCTGTCGGAGAGCGAGCGGATGTAGCGGAGCATCGCCGTCTCGCTCGCATGGCTCGTGAACACCGGATGCGTGAGGAATGGGCTCGTACGGCGGAGGCCCGCCGGCAGCCGCAGGGCCGTGGCCGCGAGCGACTCCACGTCGGGCAGGTCGGTAGCCGACGGCGCACATACCTCCCAGAGCCGCACGAGATCGTCACGGGTGGTCGTCTCGTCGAGGGCGATGCCCACCGTGGCGTCGTCGAGCCGCCGCAGGTTCATGCCGGCGGCGCGGGCCCGGGCGAGCACGTCGGCGGTGCGCGGGCCCGTCTCCACGGCGAGCGTATCGAAGGTGGCCGCGTGCCGCAGGGTGCAGCCGAGCCGCTCGAGGCCGGCGGCGAGGATGGCCGTGTATGCCGCCACGCGGCGGGCGATGCGGGCGAGCCCCTCGGGGCCGTGGTAGACGGCATACATGCTCGCCACCACGGCCGGCAGCACCTGCGCGGTGCAGATGTTGGAGGTGGCCTTCTCGCGGCGGATGTGCTGCTCTCGGGTCTGGAGGGCGAGTCGATAGGCGGGGCGGCCGTGGGTGTCGACACTCACCCCCACCAGCCGGCCCGGCAGCGAACGCTTGAACTCGTCGCGGCAGGCGAAGTAGGCGGCGTGCGGGCCGCCGCAGCCCATCGGCATGCCGAACCGCTGCGTGGTGCCGACCACGATGTCGGCCCCCCACTCGCCCGGCGGCGTCAGCAGCGTGAGCGCCAGGATGTCGGCCGCCACGACCACCGCCGCCTGCCTGGCATGGGCCCGCTCGGCGATGGACCGCCAGTCGGCGACCCCGCCATCGGTGGCCGGATACTGGAGGAGCACGCCGAAGCAGTCGGTGCCGTCGAATTGGGCACGGACGTCGCCCACCACCACGTCGATCCCGAGCGGCATGGCCCGCGTGCGGAGCACCTCGATCGTCTGCGGGTGGCAACCCTCGTCCACGAGGAACGTGCTGCTCGTCGAGGAGCCCGTCCGCTTGGCGAGCGTCATCGCCTCGGCGGCGGCCGTCGCCTCGTCGAGCAGCGACGCATTGGCGATCGGCATGGCCGTGAGGTCGCAGATCATCGTCTGAAAGGTGACCAGCGCCTCCATCCGGCCCTGGCTGATCTCGGCCTGGTAGGGCGTGTAGGCGGTGTACCAGGCGGGGTTTTCCAGGATGTTGCGCAGGATCACCGTGGGCGTGTGGCAGGCGTGGTAGCCCTGACCGATGAAGCTCTTGAGCAGGCGGTTCTTCACAGCGAGCTGCCGGAGTTCCGCGAGGGCGCCGGCCTCCGTCAGCGGCTCCGGCAGCCGCGGCAGGTCGTGGCGGGCGATTCCTGCGGGCACCACGCTCTCGAGCAGGTCATCGAGCGACGCGGCGCCCACCGCCGCGAGCATCGCGGCCTGATCAGCGGCGTCGGGGCCGATGTGCCGACCGCGAAACTCGGTCGGCTGCTCGAGTACCTCGAGCGGCGATGCGGCACGGGCGGACGGTGCAGGGGAGCGCGGAGCGAGCGTCGACGACATCGGAGGGTTCCTTTCAACTGCTGACGCCGGGACGGCAGCGTGAAACTTCTTGCTGACGCCGGGACGGCAGCATGAAACTTGCGGAACCCTGTTGTCCTGGAACCTGAGAGATTCACCGCGAATGTCGATCCGCGGCTTGCCCCTTCGGTGGACGCCGCTGGTGTGCGACGCCGCTCTCCAACAGGTGTGTCGTCAGTCCGTTTGCCTGAGCGTTCAGCCTTCGGCGGTCTTGCGACTCTCTCCTGACTCCGGCAGTCTAGCCGGCTGGCTCGGGACCGCCAACCGGCCGACTCCCGTGCCCCAATCCTGTTCGGCACGGGATTTGCGCACCAGAAGCCAGGCAACCCTGGCCGACTGAGGCGAGTTGCGCTCTGGTCGGCCGGGCGTCGCTGGGCTCCCTCTCTGAAACGCGATCAACGCCGCCGGCAGCAGTTACGTCTGCCGGTCGTCGGACAGGACCCTGGCTACGATCACGCGGGTCAACGAACTCGCCAGCCTCAAGGCACTCGAGGTCTTCATCGCTTCACGCAAGGAGCCCGCTTTGGCGCAGCCACGGCCTCACGTGCCCGTGTGGTTCGCTGCTGCGCAGCCGAGTGTTGGACTCAGCGAGGGGCTGCCGGTGCCCCGTCGCCGGCGTTGCTGACCAGCGGAGGCAGGATGCCGAAGCGCAGTCAGCATCGAGAGAGCGCAGGCCTGGAGGGCCGCAGCGAACGTCCGGCGACGGGGCATTGGCAGCCCCGAGCCTGCGTCACCGGTGCCGCTGTCCCCATCGCTTACACAGAGTGGGCTTCCCGGGCGGGGATCTCCGGCGGCAGAGCCCGGTCAAAACCGAGCGATACGGACCAGTTCGCCCCGCATGTGCCGTGCCGAACAGGATTGCCCGTGTCCCGCATGCCACGGGTCACAGTGCGAGGCATGCGAACGCTGCCAGCGATGCCGCCGCCGGGAGCCACCAGCCGACCGCGACCGACGGCCCCCAGGCTCTCGCGGCGACGGCCGCGGCGAGCACGGCCACGGCGGCCGCGCACTCGATCGCCAGCACCCGGCCAGGTGCCCGCTGCACGACGCGGGCGGTGAGAGAGGCTGCGACCACGCTCGCTGCTGCCGCCGCATCGGCCGTCGGTTGACGCACACGGGCCGCAAGAAGCGCCGAGATGGCGAGCAGCATCGAATACGGGAAGAACAGTTCCCGGTTGCCGCTGACTCGGGAGGCGACGAGCCAGCCGAGGGCAGGCAGGGCGGCGACGAGCGCGGCAGGCTGCAAGCCTGCCCTGAGGTGCGCCACGCAGGCCACCGCGGCGACCGCCGCCCATGCGGGCCCACCGACCACGTGGGCGACGGCGAGGATCGTCACCTCGAGGATGATGAACAAGGTCATGCGGTGCCATCCACGTCTGAGCGGCATGCACACGTCGCAGGCCACGCCGGCCGACCAACTCGTTTTCGCCGGAACCCACGGTGCCGACCGAACCGAGAGGCACAACAAAGCCGTCGCACAGTGTATCGCTGCCGGCAGGACTGCCCGGCCGCCGGCCAGGCCCGATATGATGCCAGAGTTTGCCTCCCGCCTTTCCTCTTCGTGATCCATACCATGCGCCGCATCGATCTCTCCGCCCACGGCATCACCGTGGCCGACGTCCGCCGCAACCTCGCCCCCGCCGAACTCTACGCCGAGGCGATCCGGATCGAACCACGCAGCGCCATCGCCGACTCCGGTGCCCTGATCGCCTACTCCGGCGAGAAGACCGGCCGGTCGCCGAAAGACAAGCGGATCGTCCGCCACCCGGCGAGCGAGCACGACGTCTGGTGGGGCAGCGTGAACGTGCCGATCGACGACGAGACCTTCCTCATCAACCTCGAACGGGCCAAGGACTACCTCAACACCCGCGACATTCTCTACTGCGTGGATGCGTTCGCCGGCTGGGATCCGACCCACCGGCTCAAGGTGCGGGTGATCTGCTCCCGGCCCTACCACGCCCTCTTCATGCACACCATGCTCATCCGGCCCAGCAAGGAGGAACTCGCCGACTTCGGCGAGCCCGACGCGGTGATCTACAACGCCGGGCGGTTTCCGGCCAACCGGCTCACCCACGGGATGACGTCGAAGACGAGCATCGACCTCTCGCTGGAGTCGAAGGAGATGGTGATCCTGGGCACGGAGTACGCCGGGGAGATGAAGAAGGGCGTGTTCACCATGCTCAACTACGTCGCCCCGAAGCGAAACATCCTCTCCATGCACTGCTCGGCCACCGCCGACCGGGCCACGGGATCATCGTCACTGCTCTTCGGCCTCTCGGGCACCGGCAAGACCACGCTCTCCGCGGACCCCAAGCGGATGCTGATCGGCGACGACGAGCACTGCTGGAGCGACTCCGGCATCTTCAATATCGAGGGGGGCTGCTACGCCAAGGCGATCGACCTTGCCCCCGAGACGGAGCCCGACATCTTCCAGGCCCTGCGGTTCGGGGCGGTGCTCGAGAACGTGGTCTACGACGAGGACAGCCACCACGTCGACTTCCACGACACGAGCATCACGCAAAACACCCGCGGGGCCTACCCGATCGACTTCATCCGCAACGCGAAGATTCCCTGCGTCGCCGGGCATCCTACCGACGTGATCTTCCTCACCTGCGACGCCTTCGGTGTGCTGCCGCCGGTGAGCCGACTCTCGGCGGCCCAGGCGATGTATCACTTCATCAGCGGCTACACCGCCAAGGTGGCGGGCACCGAGATGGGCGTCACCGAGCCGCAGGCCACCTTCAGCCCCTGCTTCGGCGGGCCGTTCCTCGTGTGGCACCCCATGAAGTACGCCGGACTCCTCGCCGAGAAGATCCGCCGCCACGCCGCGCACGTCTGGCTCGTGAACACCGGCTGGAGCGGCGGCTCGTACGGGATCGGCACGCGAATGAAACTGGGTGTGACCCGGGCGATCATCGACGCCATCCACTCAGGCGAACTGCGGCGGGCGCCGGCGGTGGCCGACGAGGTGTTCGGGCTCGACGCCATCACGGCCTGCCCGGGCGTGCCGCCGGAACTGCTCGTGCCGCGAAACGCCTGGGCCGACAAGGCGGCCTACGACGTCACGGCCCGCAAACTCGCCGGCCTGTTCGCGCACAACTTCCGGCAGTACGTCGACAAGGTGACCAGCGAGGTCGCGGCCGCCGGCCCCAGCGAGTGAAGCGAGCATCGCGATGACGCCACCAGACTCCCCGACGATCGGCCTCGACGGCCTCCTGCTGCGGATCGGACGCGGGGACTGGCTCCCCTTCCTGCCGGCTTCGCTCCGTCGACCGATGGCCCGCGTGGTGCTGCAGATGGCCGTGGCGGCGATCGTGATCGCGGTGGTCGCACCACTGGCCGATGCCCGCGGGGCGGCGTGGATCGAATCGTCGTTCACCCGCACGCTCGCGGCCCTCGCGGCCACCCGTGGCCTCGACAGCGCGATCTCGCTCGCCCAGAGTTCGGAGGTGAGCTTTTCGTTCGGGCCCGGCGGCAGCCTGGGGATCGGCCAGGCGCTCGATCCGGTCAACGATCTCGTGGAACAGTATGGGGCGCTCCTGCTCACGAGCACGACGGCTCTCGGGGTGCAGCGGCTGGGCATGCAGGTGGCCGCAGCGCTCGGCTTCTGGCTTTTCCTGCCGGCGATCGCCGTGGGGGGCCTCGCCGCCCTCTGTGGCGAGGCGGGCCGCCGCACGCTCGCCGGGTGGAGCCGGCGACTCTTCGGGATCGCCCTCTTCGCCAGGCTGGCGCTGCCGGCGGCCGGATGGATCGATTCGCTCGTGGCGGAGCGGTTCCTGGAACCGGGCTACCAACAGGCATCGGCGGTGGTGGCCGCCACCACGGAGTCGATCGAGAAGGCTGAGGCCGATGACGCGGACCGCGCCTGGTGGGAGCGATACAACCCCGTCGACGCCCTCGGCGACCGCGCGCAGAAGATCTACGAGAAACTCGCCACGGTGGGGGAGTCGATCGTGAACCTGGCGATCTACTTCACGATCTCCACGATCGTGCTGCCGCTGGGCACCCTCTGGCTGCTCTCCCGGCTCACGGGCGTGCTCTTCTCCGGCCGCGTCGACCGCTGACGCCGCGATTCCGCACCGCCACTGAAAGCCCGTCGCGCCCCCGCGGATGCATATCCGCCGAGGCCACAGTCGCTGACGGATTCCGTCAGTACCGGAAGGCCCCAAGACGGAAATCGGCCCGCCCCACGTAGCAGGGAGAGTCGAGCGGGCCGGGAAACAGCTCGTCGCTCTTCTCGAGCGCCACGTCCCGCGTCCGCACGAGCGTCAACTCGAGCACCGAGGGCACGGGAATGCCACCGACGATGGCGTAGGGCCGGTGGTTGTTGGCGTGGACGTGAATCACCCGGTGTCCGGCCGTGAGCACCGCGACCGCCCGTCCGGCCAGCGCCGCGAACTCGGGATCGGCCAGCCGTTCCAGGAAATGCACCTCGATCACGATCTGCTTGAACTGCTGCAGGCAGTCATCCGGCAGCGCGGCGAGCACCTCCCATTCGCAGCCCTCGATATCGCACTTGAGAAGCATGTCTCGGCGGCCGCGGTGGCCGTTCCCGTCGAGCAGCCGCGGGAGCGTCTCGAGGTCGGCGGTCGCCTGCGGGCCGAGGCCGGTCTTCGACCAGTGGAATCGCCCGTGCTCCAGCGGGAGTCGATCGATGGTGTGGTCGTACTGAAACACGTCGATGCCCCGCTCGGCCATGGCGAGATCCCACGACACCTCGTCGCAGATGCCGATCGAGTAGGCCACACCGATGCCCGTGAAATCATCGAGCATGACGTACCCCCCGTCGGCTTCCTTGCCGATGCGGATCTTGCCGAACTGCGTCGCCCGCATCGGCTCCAGCCTGCGGAGAATGGCCGCGACGCGATCCTGCACGCTCGCGGAGTCGTCGTAGACGAAGCCATCGGTCGCCACTGTTCTCCGCGTGACGAACTCGGGCATGGCAACGATCGCCCGCACCAGATCGCGGAAGTCGACACAGGATTCCAGGAAAGGCTCGATCTCCGCCGGACCGCGGGGATGCCGCCCCAGGATGTTCGCAAAGCCCCAGACGACGTCGGCGGCCGACAGCTTCGTGGCGTTTTTCTTGAAACCGAGCATGGTCGCCGACCTCGGGAACGGCGGTGGGGAGGCTGCACCGCACGAACACAACGCCGGCACGCCTCGCGGATGGTACCTCGAACACAGCCCGAACGTCTCCCCGGGATTGCCCAAACTTCGCGGTCGCAAGAAGCCCCGGGCTCTGGGCTAGCAGTGTGGCCCCCGGCCCGCACGATCGGGATTGCCGGAAATCTTCGTCGATACATCCCTCCACGCGCTGGTCCACCGTGGCCTGGGGAAACACGATCCGTGCTGACGCTGCATCGTCCTGTTCCCGAAGTTGCCGCCTGCGAGGGACCTGGCCGCCCCCGGTTCTCGGTGATGCTGCCGCCGTATGAGCCGGGCGAAACACTACGCACGACGCTTCTCTCCGTGCTGCAGCAGGTGCCGCAGCACGAGTCGATGCAGATCGCCATCGTGGACGACGGATCACGGCGGTCGGACGTGAGAAAGCTCGTGGCGGCGGTCGACACCACGGGACGCGTCGAGATTCACGCCGATGGGCCGCGGCTTGGCATCAGCGGCAACTGGAACCGCTGCATCGAGCTGGCACGGGGGCACCTCGTGCACCTCCTCCACCAGGACGACCAGGTGCTGCCCGGCTTCTATCGCCGAATGGCGCAGGCCTTCGCCGACGCGCCACGGATCGGCATGGCCTTCTGCCGCAGCCGCATCGTCGACGGCGAGGGCAGGCGATTGAAGACGAACTCTCGGCTGCGGTGGTGGCGGGGCGTGCTGCCCAACTGGTTGCCCACGATCGCCACACGCCAGCGGATCCAAACCCCATCGGCGATCGTGCCCCGCACCACCTACGAGACCCTCGGCGGATATCGCGGCGACCTCCCGCAGACACTGGACTGGGAGATGTGGGTGCGGATCGCGGCGCGGTTTCCGGTCTGGTACGACCCCAAGCCGCTGGCCGTGTTTCGCCGTCATGCCGGAAGCGAGTCCGCAAGGCTGCTGTCGAAGGGTGAGGCCTGGCCGGATCTCGTGCGGGCCATCCACGCCAATGCGCAGTCCTTGCCGGACGACCGTCGCGAGTCACTCATCGGCAGCAGTGCACTGTGGCATGCCGGGTCGGCGCTTCGCGAGGCCCGGCGACAGGTGATCCGCGGCGACCACGGGGCCGCGGAACACACGCTCTCCCACGCCCGTGACATGATCGAACTGGGGCGCGAGTCCGCTCGGCGGTCCGCCCTGCTCACGCGGGCGGACCGGCTCGAGCACCAGTGCCGGACACGTCGCGACGCGGCCGCCGCCGTTGCCCTGCCCACTCCGGGGCTCCGTCGGGCCGCCTGAGACGAGCAGCGCGGAGGGCTACCCTTCGAATCGCTTCGTGACTACAGTTTTCCTATCCGAGTTTCCTGGAGACGCCACGACGCCATGATCAGCCCGAAGATTCAAAACCTGCTCAACGCCCAGCTGAACCGCGAATATTCCTCCAGCTATGCCTACCTGGGCATGGCGGCCTACGCGGAGTCGCTGTCGCTCGTGGGCTTCGCCCACTGGCTCCGGGTTCAGCACCGCGAAGAGATCGAGCACGCCCTGAAGATCTACGAGTACATCAACGCCCAGAACGGCCGGGTCGCACTTGGCGCGATCGAACAGCCGCGGGCCGAATACTCGAGCATGTTCGAGGTGTTTCAGAAGGTGCTCGAGCACGAGAAGTACATCACCACGTCGATTCACGAACTCTACGGCGCCGCCGAAGCCGAAAAGGACTACGCGACGAAGACGTTTCTCGCCTGGTTCGTCAGCGAGCAGGTCGAGGAAGAGAGCGAGGCCCAACTCATGGTCGACAAACTCGCCATGATCGGCGACAGCAAGGGCTCGCTCCTGTATCTCGACAAGGAAGCGAAAAAACGCGAGTGACCGCCGCTTCGTGTCCGTGCCGAAATGACCACACCGAAGCCTCGGGACGAGGAATTATTTCCGCTCGCAGCCCCAGGCTGACGTTCGGCAGAAGCGACGCCGCGGCCAAGGCTTCGGCCACAAACGCACGCACGGGTTCCCCTGGTCAACGGTGAAGCTGTCGTTTTGTTGGCCGCCTGCCCGCACCCCTCGCCGTCATGTCCGCCGTGGCTTGGGAATCGCCAACTCGACACATTCGCCGTAGCCGGCAAGGATCACGTCGTTGGTGAGAAGCAGGAGCGGTTCGGTTTTCGCCTGGGCGACGAGCATGCGGTCGAAGGGATCCGTGTGCACCGCCGGCAATAGCGAAACGGCCGCAGCGTGCTCACCTGTGACGGGCAAGAGTGTGAACCCCGCAGGCTCGATCTCTGCCAAGAGTTCAGCAGGATCGGCGGCAATTTTTCCGAGGGCGGCTTTGATGCTGACCTCCCAGATGGAGGCTGCGCTCACGAAAACCTCGGCCCCGTCGATCCGGCTCCGGGCCGCGGGCGGCAACTTCTTCGGCTCGGCGACAGCCCACAGCAGAAGATGGGTGTCGAGGAGAATCCTGCTCACGACCGGCCCTCGAACGCGGCAATGACGCCGGCGTCAAGCGGCGTGTTGAAGTCGTCCGGAACGCGGATGCGACCCTTGAGCCCGCCGAGTTTTTTCGCTCGCGGTTTCGATTCGATCGGCACGAGCCTCACAACCTTCCGCCCCGCTTTGGCGATGATCACTTCCCGGCCGGCGGCAGCCTCGTCGACGATCTTCGAAAGGTGTGTCTTTGCCTGATGGATGTTGAAGACGGTCGCCATGGCCTCTCCCGGAAACACAACACGGGCGATGTAAACTAGACTAAGCTTAGTCCGTCCTTTTCAGCGGGTCAACAATGCAACGCTCGTGAGTGCAACATTCCTTCTGTCCATCGCCGGTGCGTGCCCGGGTTCGGGAGATGGGCTATCGAGGTTTTCTTGGAAGTGTCTTATACGGATCGCACATGAGACGCAGGCCGTCCCCATCGCTTACAAGGGTGGGCTTGCAGATGCAGGAAGCGTAACCGCGTGAGCGGTACGACTGCAGTGCCGTCGATTTCGTCACTCGCCGTTCACGGTGAGCACGAGGCTGCGGGGGCCAGCCCGGTCGCGGTGCTCGCAGAGGTAGACGCCCTGCCACGTGCCGAGACGCAGGCGGCCGTCCCGGATCGGCACGGTGACGCTGCACCCGATCATCGACGCCTTCACGTGGGCCGGCATGTCGTCGGGGCCCTCCATCGTGTGCGAATAGGGGAAGTCTTCGCGGGCGATCTCGTTGAAGGCCATTTCCAGGTCCCGCGGGACGTCAGGGTCGGCGTTCTCGTTGAGCGACAGGCTCGCCGACGTGTGCTGGATGAAGACGTGCAGGAGGCCCACGCGGAGCGGGGGCATGTCGCGGAGGGCCGCCTCGATCTCGGCCGTGATCAGGTGGAAGCCCCGGCGTCGGGGAGCGAGTCGCAGCTCCTGTTGCAGCCAGCCCATCCCGCTCGTCTCCGCTGCCGCATCAGACGATGCCGAGCACGTCGCGCATCGAATACAGGCCGGCGGGCTTGCCGACGAGGAATGCGGCGGCCGCGAGGGCGCCGCGGGCGTAGCAGTCGCGACTCGTCGCCCGCACGTTCACCGAGAACGACTCGCCATCCATGCCGAAGAGGATGGTGTGCTCGCCGGGATTGTCCCCGGCCCGCACGGCGTGGTAGCCGATCTCGTCGGTGGGTCGGGCGCCGGGTCGGCCCTCTCTGCCGTGCGCCGCCCGTGTCTGCCCCATCGCCTCCTGCACGATCGACCCGAACTTCAGCGCCGTGCCGCTCGGAGAATCCTCCTTGTGGCGATGGTGGCACTCGATGATCTCGACGTCGGTGCGGCCGCCCACCCTCGCGAGCAGGGCGCCGGCGCGGCCCACCAGATCCATCGCGATGTTCACGGCCAGGCTCATGCTCGGCGACTGGAGCACCGGAATAACCTGCGCGGCCTCGGCGATCGCCCGGCGCTCACGCTCCTCCAGACCGGTGGTGGCCACCACCAGCGGCACCCTCTTGGCGACGCACGCAGCCACGATCCCGCAGACGGCCTCGGGCAGCGAAAAGTCGATCACGACATCGGCGGGACACTCCCAGCCGGCACCGATCGCCACGCCCGCCGCGGGCAGGCCCGCGAGCACGCCCGCGTCGTCACCGGCCCGCGGATGCCCGGGCCGCTCCACGGCCGCGACGAGCGTCCACGGAATCGTGTCCGCGGCGGCGCAGGCGACGATCCGCTGGCCCATGCGGCCGGCGGATCCATGCACGACGAGGCGAAGGGGAGCGGCCAAGGGAAATCCTCCATGTCGACGGGGGGAGCGTGCGAACGCGCCGCAGCGGCGGGGTGGAACTTTCAGGAATAGAGGTCGATCGCCTGCACAATCTCGTCGAGCCGATTGCCGACGCTCACGGCGCGGTTGGCGAAGTTCGCCCGACTCACGCCCCGGCTGCCGAGCACCTCGTCGAAGAGCTTCTGGTCGGTGGTGTGATACGCCACCGTGGCGGTCGGATCCTTCAACTGGTGGCCGGTGAGGACGCAGACCACCCGCTCGTCGCGGCCGATCACGCCCTCCGCCACGAGCTGCTTCGCCCCCGCCACGCTCGCCGCGCTCGCCGGCTCGCACCCCAGGCCACCGGCGCCCACCTGCGCCTTGGCGTCGAGGATCTCCTGCTCGCTTACCTCGCGAACCACGCCATCGCACACCTCCAGCGCCCGGAGGCACTTGTTGAGGTTGACGGGCCGGTTGATCTCGATGGCGCTGGCGATCGTGTGAGCCCGTTTCCGGTCGCGGTCGAGCTCGTCGTAGTAGTGGCAGGCGGGGGCGAGGTCGGCCCGTCCGCCGTCCCAGCGGAGGCCGCGGCGGTGATAGAGCTCGTAGAGGGTGTTGGCGCCGGCGGCGTTGATGACAGCCAGCCGCGGCACGCGATCGATGAGGCCGAGTTTCCGCAACTCGGCGAACGCCTTGCCGAAGGCGCTCGAGTTGCCGAGGTTGCCGCCGGGCACCACGATCCAGTCGGGCACCTCCCAGCCGAGCGACTCGAGCACCCGCAGCATGATCGTCTTCTGGCCCTCGAGCCGGAACGGATTCACGCTGTTGACGAGGTAGATGCCCATCCTGCCCGACACCTCCTTGACGCGGGCCATCGCGTCGTCGAAGTCGCCGGCGATCTGGATCGTGAGGGCGCCATAGTCGAGCGCCTGCGAGAGCTTGCCGTAGGAGATCTTGCCCGAGCCGATGAAGATGATCGCCTTCATCATCCGCGTGACGGCACAGTACACGGCGAGGGATGCGCTCGTGTTGCCCGTCGACGCGCAGGCGGCCCGCCGGGCTCCGATCATGCGAGCGTGGGTGAAGGCCGCCGACATGCCGTTGTCTTTGAACGAACCCGAAGGATTGAGGCCCTCGTACTGCAGGTAGAGGTGGCCGGCGCTCACGCCGACGTACGACGCCACGCCGTCGGAGGGCGGGCACATCGTCTGCCCCTCGCCGATCGTGACCACGCTCTCGCGGGGCGCGAACGGCAGGAGTTCGTGGAACCGCCACACGCCGCTGAAGGCGAGGGGGTCGCTCCGCCGCATCCACTTACGCTCGAAGAACTCGAACGAGGTCGGCGGCCGCAGCCGATCCCAGTCGTATTCGACGTCGAGCAGGTTGCCGCAGGCCGGACAGGCGGTGCGCACCTCGTCGACCGAGAAGGTCGCCTTGCAGCCCGGGTCGATGCACTGCTGGAAGGCGAGATCGGTGCGGGCGGCGACGGCCAAGGCTGTTCTCCACGCCGCGACCGCCGCGGCCCGCCGGATCGGGGCCCGCAACCGCGGGGTTTCAGCGGTATCGGCCGCCGATGCCTCCAAAGGTAGGTCACGCCCTCCGGGGCAGCAAGCAGACCGCAGGGCGCAGGGTCGGACCGGGCACCGCTCTTCGCCGGGAAAACGGCCTGCCAGTTTGACAGCCTCGTCTCCGGCGAATATTCTCGCCGGGCTCGGGAGAACGGGCTTGGGGGCGGACCCAGGATCTTCCGGAGACGGCGAGCGAGACGACACCCATGATGAAAGCAGCGGAACTGAAGGTTTTCCGGACGACGCTCGAGGCCCTGCGGGCGCGGCTCCGCGGCGATGTCTCGACGATGGCCGATGCAGCCCTGCGACACTCCGGCACCGACGCCAACGGCGATCTCTCCCGCATGCCCATCCACATGGCGGATGTCGGCTCCGACGCCTACGAGCAGGAGTTCACGCTCAGCCTGATGGCCAACGAGGAGGAGACGCTCGACCTCGTGGAACGGGCTCTCGAGCGAATCAAGGAAAAGCGGTTCGGCACCTGCGAGGAGTGCGGTGGCGTGATCGCGAAGAAGCGACTCGAGGCGATTCCGTTTGCGGCGATGTGCATCCGCTGCGCGGAAAAGATGGAACACGGCGATACCGCGAGGCCGCGGCAGCCGCGGTGATGATCGGCCAGCCCCCGTCCGGGCAGGAACGCGCCCGCGACGCCGCACGACGAGGACGTCGGTTCTGATGATCCAGGGATGGATGCCGTTCGTGGTCGTGACGGCCCTCGCCGCCGCCATCGATCTTGCGACGAAGACCTGTGTGTTTCGCTCCCTCGGCATGCCGGGCATGGCGCCACCCGTCGTGCTCCTGCCCGGGATCCTCCGCCTGGAGACCAACCTCAACGAGGGCGCCCTTTTCGGCATGGGGCAGGGCATGGGGGGCGTGTTCGCGACGGTGTCGGTGCTCGCGATCATCGGCATCCTTGTGCTCGTCTCCCGCCCGGCGACCCGCCACGACGGCTGGCTGCTCGTCGCGCTCGGCCTGATCGTTGGCGGCATCATCGGCAACCTCTACGACCGGCTCGGCCTGCCGGGCCTTCGCTGGCACGCTCCCCTCGGCCGACGTGACGAGGCCGTCTTCGCGGTTCGCGACTGGATCCACGTCACGGTGCCGGGCGTGATCGACTGGCCGATCTTCAACCTGGCCGACTCGTGGCTGGTGATCGGCGCCGGCATGATGCTGGTGGCGTCGTTCATGACACCGGCCGCACCGCCCGCGCAGCGATCCGACGCCCCATCCGAGCGAGTCGAACCATGACGCCCACTTCGGACCCGACGACCGTGGCGGCACCCCTGCGCGACCGGCTCGATGCCGCCATGGCCGCGGCGCGGCTCGCCGGCACGGAGACGCTCCGTTGGTTCGGCGATGCCTCCCTGGCGGTCGATACGAAGGCCGATCAGTCTCCGGTGACCGCCGCAGACCGCGCCGCGGAGGCGATCCTCCGCCGCGAGCTCCTCGGGGCATTTCCCGACGACGCCTTTCTCGGCGAGGAGACGGGCGAGACACCGGGCCGATCCGGCTACGAGTGGGTGGTCGATCCGATCGACGGCACGAAGTCGTTCATCCGCGGCGTGCCGCTCTACGCGACGCTCGTCGGCTGTCGCCACGAGGGTCGCGGTGTGGTCGGCGTGATCGCGATCCCGGCCCTCGACGAGATCGCCTGGGCCGTGCGTGGCGGCGGCGCCTGGCACCGGCGGTGCGCCGCGGATCCCGCGGTGGCGCGGGTGTCGCGGCGGGCGGGACTCGACGACGCGCTCCTCTGCTCGAGCGACTTCACGTCGTTTCGCCGCTGGAGCGGCGGCGCCGCGGCGGGCGATGCCGCCCGCGGTCGGCTGGAGGCGGCCTGCGGCCTCGTCCGCACCTGGGGAGACGGCTACGGGTACCTGCTCGTCGCCACCGGCCGGGCCGACGTCATGGTCGATCCGCTGCTCAATCCCTGGGATGCCGCGGCCGTTGAGGTGGTGGTGACGGAGGCGGGAGGCCGATTCAGCGATTGGCAGGGCCGCGACCGCATCGACGCGGGCGACGGCATCGCCACCAACGGCCTCGTCCACGAGGCCGCCCTGGCGGCGCTCGCCACCCGTTGAGGCCTCCCATGGTCCCGGAGGCTCACCGCCGCCAGAGGAGCTGCAGCGACAGCCCGAGGCCGGGGTCGAACTCGACCACGTCGGTGCGGCCCGACGTGAAGTTCGTGCCCTGAAAGAGCTCCCGGTCGAAGAGCCAGCTGGCCAGCGCCTCGATGGTGAACCCGCCGCCGAGGGTTGGCTCGAAGCCCGCCGCCACCCGCTGGTCGAAACCATACAGCCGCTCGTCGTCGAGCAGCCGATCGGAGAGGAAATAGATCTGGGTGTCGGTGCGACAGAAGCTCACGAAGCTCCAGCCGGCACCGAGCCGACGGCGGGCCTCGACGTTCATGTTGACCAGCGGAAAGTAGGACGCCGAGATCGTCCAGGCATCGTCGGGCCGCCACACGATCCGTCGCAGGCGGCCACGCCACCGGATCGGCCACCGCCGCCGGACCGACGACCGCCAGCGCGATCGCCACCGAGCGAAGCGCGATCGCTGCAACGAAGGATCGCGAGCGGATCGGCACGGACGCGGGATCTTCCGGGCAGCCGCGGCGGGCGGGGCGGGAAAGGTAGCGAGGAACGGCTGGGCACGAAACCCGGAATGTGAACGCCGGGCGACAAGTGCAGCGCTGGGCGGGGCATTCCGGCCGGCCGAACCATGCAGCACAGGAACAATGCAGCACAGTTGGGTTGCCAGATTCAGGCAGGGAACCGCGGCAGCGGTACGGCTGCATGGGAGCCGAGGTTGCCAGCATGCGAGGGCGGATCAGCGGGCGGCTGCCGCCGCCCTTCGCAGGCACCGCCGGGTGACCCACGCCCGGTAGGCGAACATCAGCCGGAGGTTCGGCCACGAGAAGAGCAGGCGAGTGACGATTCCCCACGGCCCGGGCTTGTGTTCGTATTCGATGTGCTCGCGGATCTCGGTGCGGTCGGCGAAGAGCGGCACGAACGAGTGCGTGTGCTCCCACTTCGCCGCCGGCCCGGAGGCCTGGATGTCGGTGAAGCCGTGGTCGCTCACACCACGATGCACGGCCTTCCAGCGGAGGGGCAGGGGGCCCACCCAGAGCGTGAAGGTCGACACCGAACCCTCGGCGAGCGGCTCGATCGAGTGCAACTGCACGATCGTGGGCGGCGGCGTGAGCCGCTTCAGGGCCGACGTGTCCCGGTGGAAATCGCGAACCGCCGCGAGCGGAGCATCCACCACGAACGAGTAGTCGAAAACAGGCATCGCACGGGATTGTAGGCCGGGGTTGCGAAAAACCACCCTGCCGGTACCATACAGGGCCTTCCTTTCCCCGTTTTTCTGCGAGTTTCCCGTGGCACGATCCTGTCAGGTTTGCAGCAAGGGCTTTTCCGTCGGCAACCAGGTGACCATTCGCGGCAAGGCCAAGTACCTCGGCGGCGTCGGCACCAAGGTCACTGGCATCACCCGGCGGAAGTTCAAGCCGAACCTGCAACGGCTCCGCGTCACGGTCGGCCGCGGCACCAACACGACCCTGCTCGTGTGCACGCAGTGCATCAAGAGCGGAAAGGTGACGAAGCTGGTCAAGCAGAAGCCGTTCCACCTCCCCAAGGTGGAGAAGCCGGCCAAGGCGGTCGCCGAGGAAGCGGTGCCGTCCGGCCCGCGTGCCCGGCCCTGATCCGCGGCAGCGCCTTCACCAGCAGGGGCCGCCGCCATGACACTCACCCGGCAGGATGTCGCGAAAGTCGGGCTCCTCGCCCGCCTCGCTCTCTCCGCCGACGACCTCGACCGGATGACCGGTGAGCTCTCGAAGATCGTCGGCTTCGTATCGCAGCTCGAGGAGCTCGAGACCGCCGACGTGGCGCCGCTGGCGCATCCGCTCGATACCCAGAACGTGTTCCGAGCCGACGAGCCCCAGCCGTCGCTGACCACGGCCGAGACGCTGCAGTCGGCGCCGCGGCACGACGGCTCATGCTTTCTCGTACCGGCGGTTCTCGGCGAGACGGGAGCCGCCTGACCCACGCCCGCGGCCCCGGCCGCCGCACCTCCGCCATGCAGCACCACGAACTCTCAGCCGCCGATCTCGTGGCCGCGATCCGCCAGGGCGACGTGTCGGCCGTGCAGGTGGCGGAACGGTTTCTCGACCGGATCGCCGCACTCAACGGTCCGACCAATGCGTTTCTTCACGTCGACCGGGAGGCGGCCCTCGCCCGGGCGGCCGAGATCGACGCCCGGCGCAAGGCCGGCGGCTCGCTCGGCCCACTCGCCGGCCTTCCGGTGGCGGTGAAGGACGCGCTCTGCACGAGCGATCAGCCGACGACGTGCGCCTCGAAGATGCTCGCGGGGTTTCGGCCGCCGTACGACGCGCACGTGGTGGCGAAACTTCGCGCCGCCGACGCCGTGCTGGTCGGCAAGACCAACATGGACGAGTTCGCCATGGGGGGCTCCAACGAGAACTCCGCGTTCGGCGCCGTCCACAACCCCTGGGATCTCTCCCGCGCTCCGGGCGGGTCGTCCGGCGGATCGGCCGCCTGCGTCGCCGCCGACATGGCTCCGGTGGCGATCGGCTCCGACACCGGTGGCTCGATCCGCCAGCCCGCCGGCCTCTGCGGGATCACCGGCCTGAAGCCGACCTACGGCCGCGTCAGCCGCCGCGGCCTCGTGGCCTTCGCCTCGAGCCTCGACCAGATCGGCCCGATGACCCGCTCGGCCGCCGACTGCGCACTCGTGATGGAGACGATCGCCGGGCACGATCCCGGAGATGCCACGAGCCTCGCCGACGACGTGCCGCGGTACACGCAGATGCTCGAGCAGCCGCTCACCGGGCTGCGGATCGGCCGTGTTCGCGAGCACTTCGGCCCCGGCCTCGACCCCGAGGTGGCGCATGGCGTCGATGAGGCCTTCGCGGCCTTCAAGGCGGCGGGCGCCACGATCCACGACGTGGAACTGCCGCACGCCAGATACGGCATCGCCACGTACTATCTCGTCGCACCGTGCGAGGCGTCGAGCAACCTGGCGCGGTACGACGGTGCGCACTACGGACACCGGGCCGAGCCCGGAAAGGGACACCGGGCCGAGTTCGAGTCGCCTTTGGTGGAGATGTACTGCCGCAGCCGGGCCGAGAGGGCGTAGGTGCCGAGCATGATCCGCCGCTTCACCTCGGGACCGAAGCCCTCGGCCCGGCTGCGGCAGTACATCTCCACCAAAGGCGACTCGAACTCGGCCCGGTGTCCCTTCCCGGGCTCGGCCCGGTGTCCCTTTCCGGGCTCGGCCCGGTGTCCCTTTCCGGGCTCGGCCCGGTGTCCGTAGTGCGCACCGTCGTACCGCGCCAGGTTGCTCGAC